>CAZCEF010000133.1:0-3743 GCA_964497695.1 uncultured Dehalococcoidaceae bacterium
GTTATCATTCTAGAGTAGAAAGGTGACACCAGCAAGACCTTCATCAGGGGTTTCGCCAAAACCTCATGAAAAATTAACTGGAAGCGGCGAAACTTTAACCGAGGGCGTTTAAGAGGGACGAAGTCCCTCTTTCTGTTCTCCCCTCTCGCCTTTTAAGGAGAGGGGGCATAAAGGGGGTGAGGTTAACAAAACTAATAATCGTTACCGAGGAGGTGGATGTTCCCCAGCCGCACGTTTTTCAGCCCCTGAGCCTGTGCAACCTCAAGACATTCCAAGGCATGGCATCGGGAGGTGGTTGGCAAATCTCGCATCGTAAACTGGGGACAAAAAGCCAGCAGAGCATACGGGATGTCTGAATTGAGAGAGGCGATGAAAGCGGCGAGTTTAGATACCTCTTCCCTATCAACATAGCCAGGCACCAGCAAAGTGCTGGCGACTAAGAAAGGTGGTATGGCTCTTTTGCCCAGATATCCCGCCAGCATCCTGAAATTTTCCAAAGTCCTTCTATTGCTGGCACCACAGAGAGCAATATGAAGTTCCTCACTCCAGGCTTTGAGGTCAAACTTGATGCACCCACCCGAACTCAAGGAAAGTTCCGCCGCCTGTTTCAGCAACGAAGGATGCATTGAGCCATTGGTCTCCCAACAAATGCGCAGGATTCTGCCCCGGTTCTTTTCCAGAGCCAGTCGGGAGGCGCGGAGGGCGTGGGGAAGCTGAGGAGAGGGGTCGCCCCCAAAATAACAGACGCAGGCGGTGTGCTCATCAACAGCATCAGCCAACTTCATGGCGTCAACTCGGCTTGGCTTACTTGCCTCAATGCGATAGGTCCAGTTCTGGCAGAAAAGACAATCAAAAGAGCAAGCCTGATAAAAGACGGCTAGGTTTTTGTAGCCATATTCCGGTCCATTACTGTAGGCAAACTGGGGATAACCAGCCCCACTGCCTCCCGGACACACCCAATCGGCAACGCAATTCGTCGGCAGTGCGTCATAATACCAGCTAACGTTGCCTTTTTCCGCCGTAGCACCGACCAGTCTATTCCCCTCGTTGGTGCGCAGTCCACAGTATCCCCGCCCACTCACTGGTATGCCGCATTCGTTGACACAAAGCTGGCACTTAATACCGTTTGTCTCTTTAGGCACCGTAACAGTCAGGCTAAAAGGCACCCTTGCCGTATGGTGGGCTTGCTCAATTAAAGGGAAGACCTGATCAAAATCTTTACGGATACAGTCGGCACAAAGACTGAGAGCGCGAGAAATAAGCGGGGACTTTTTGCCGCAGTTCTGGCACTGATTACCCGCATTAGCCAATTTTTGATTAATAATCCCCATTATGTTAAGTGCTGAGAATGGCTAGCCTTCTGCCTTCAGCTCCTTAATCTCCTGCTCAATTTCCTTTAGCTCCTCTTCCAGGTCTTTCTTATACTCCTCAAGCAAACGGATGTACTCTTCCCTGAGCGGGAAATAACCCGGATAGCGGAACCAGAAGCCGAAGTGAGGAAAGCCAAAATCAAAGCGGTAACCTCTTCTCCTGCGCCTCATCTCATCCTCCTCCTTATTAATTTTACTAACTCGGTTGCCACAGCACAAACAACTAGACGACCAGCGGGGCTAAGCATAATTACTTATGCCGGTAAGTGGAAATAGCTAGTCGGAATTAGGTATCACGGCGGAAGTCTTTTTGACAGTGCCGTGTTAAGCTGATAATGGAGGTAAGAGGAAGGTTAGGTAGTTGAGGAAAATCTCTTCGGCTTAGCTCCAATCCTCCCCTTACCTCCCGTGGTGAAGGAGGTGCCGCAATGGGGTGGGAACTTATTGTCGCCCTGGTCATTGCAATACCAGTTATCCTTTTCCCAGCAGCCTTTATCTGGTATTTAAACGTGGGCGGTATCTTCTCGGCAATTAAGGAAGCCAGAGCGAGACGACTCGCTCGCGAGAAGGAAGCTGCCGCCAAAGCCAAGTAGTTAAAAGGATTAGGGAAAGGGAAGGAGATTCGCTATAATAGCTATGGATTGGCAATTTATCGTCGCGTTAATCATCGCAATACCCGTCGTGCTCTTTGTGCCGGTGTTAATCTGGGTAGCCGTAACGAGTGGTCTTTATCAGGTGGCGCGGGATGCTCTGCGACGCCGAGTCCTGGCACGCCGGAGAACACCCCGGGCATCCGAGGCTATCCGAGAAGCCCCGCGTGAGGGCTAATGCCCTGGCCCGCTCTTCTAGTCCTCACCCCAGCCTCTTTTTACTTTACCATTGGAACAGCGGTAATACCAGAGGAATTAGACAAGGGTGAATAAAGGTTATACAATGATTTTGGCTGAGCCACTCAGAGCCTGTTGGTGGGAGACGATGTAAGAACTATGCGTCTTAAATACAGCTTCGGAATCTCGGCAAGCATAGTTGTTGGTTTAATTTTCCTAGCCGCCGGTCTTGCCAAATTACTTTACCCCGCCACGACTCCCAGAATAGTCTTTACCCCCTTCCCCGCAGTATTAACCCCTGCTTTGACCAAGTTCATCATTACCTGGCTACCTATCACCGAACTCATTCTTGGTCTACTGCTATTCTTCGGCAGCGCCGCCAAGTTAGCGGCGATTTTCTCCCTCCCGCTTATTACCGCCTTCGTCACCAACAATTCCGTGTTGCTGGCGCGCGGACTTGGCAGCAGCCCATGCGATTGTTTTGGCGTCGCGGTAGAACTGTTTCAAGTTCAGCTTTCCATTGCCGGCGCACTGTATCTGGATACCGGTATGCTCCTCTTAGCGGTGGGCATTCTGTTATGCTACCCGCGTGGCTTTTTTGATGTCTACCCCTGGCTTCTGACAAAAGGCAGGACGCCGTCAAACAGTACTACCCTGTGACGTCAACGCCGCTGGTTTACCGGAATTTGATTGGACTTCCCAGAACTTGAAGCAGGTCTTGAGAGCGAATCTTAATTGTTTTGGTATGACAACCGGGGTTAAAATAGACGTACTCACCGTCCAGAAGTTCTTCATTGATATAAGTCTTAAGCCTGCTTTTGTGCCCGAAGGGTGGGACACAGCCAATCGGGATACCGGCCACTTTCAAGACTTCTTCCGGACTGGCAAGATAAAGAGATTTGGTGCCTTCCATCTCAGCTATCTTCTTAGTGCCTACTTTTCGGTTCCCCGGATTCAAAACAAGCAGGAACTTGCCTTCTTTGGTCTTGAAAATTAAAGACTTTACTCCCGCTTCTTCTGCCGCCAGTCCGATTGCCTCAGCCGCTTTGTGCGAAGTATAGACTGCTTCATGGACAATTTCCTCAAACTCAATATGCTTGCTAGCTAAGGTGCTTTTTATCACCTTCTCCACCACTGACATTCAGACTTCCTCCCAGTACCCCAATAACCCATTCTCTGGCAGTCAAAAATTTTACGATTCGGTTAGCTAAAAGTCAATTTTTCCTCTCTTATGCGGCAGGTAAAAATAGGGCTTGACAGATGTGGTATAATGCTTTTATTGAAAATTTGTCACGATAGTCGCCAAGGATTCTTCCATTAGTGGAACTTTTAGAAAGTCCAGATGTGTTCAAAAGTCCTGAAGCAGGAATCTGGACAAAAATCGCTTTCCCCAACTAAGGCGTTATCGGACAGGCTGGTAGGTGTAGTCTACTCACGGAAAAGGAGGTGATTGCTTTAGCCAAGAGAAAAGGGGTTTTACTCAGGTTTGTTCTTATTTAATTTAGGAGGGAGAGGAAAAATGAAAGGAAGAAAGATATTTGCTTTG
>CAZCEF010000134.1:0-1741 GCA_964497695.1 uncultured Dehalococcoidaceae bacterium
TCGGCGATGCCGTGCCCAAACTCCTTAAGCTTAAGACAGGGTGGCAGGAAAAACAATTAAGGCGAATTTGCAAGGATACCATTATCTTCGTTGATGAGCCATATATGTCTGCCTTTGGTTCGGTTTCGGTAATGCTCTCCCGAGAAAAGGTTATCAGCCTGCTGGACGAGGTCTTCTCCGGCATCAGTGGCTTCAAGGGCGTTCACTGCTGTGGCAACACCGACTGGTCTGTCCTCCTCGCCACCAGCGTGGATATCATCAATTATGATACTTACAACTACGCACCGTCACTCAGTCTCTATCCCAACGAGGTCAAAAAGTTCTTGGACCGAAACGGCACGATTGCCTGGGGCATTGTCCCCAACAGTGCCGAAGCTCTGGCTAAAGAGTCGGTCGCCAGTCTGCAGGACCGACTTGAGGAAGCGATGGTGCCTTTCACGCGCAAAGGCATTCTGTTCAAACAGTTAGTCCTTCAGGGATTGCTCACCCCGAGCTGTGGACTGGGACTGCTGCCCAATCCTGAAGCATCAGGTCGTGCCCTTGAGTTGCTGACTGAGCTATCGGTCAGGATGAGAAAAAAGTATTTGTAACCACAATCAGATTTAGGTTATATTAAATTGTTATGAACAAGAGACGAAGAATCGCCATGCTGAAACATCGGCGTAAAGCTCGGAAATTGGAAGCCAAGAGGAAGGCTCAACCCCAGACACCAGAGGAATAGCCCACGATGCAACGGGTCTATCTGCTTACCGGCAGACCTGGTACCGGGAAGACCAGCCTTATCAAGCAGGTCGCCGCCGAGCTTGGTGGCAGGGCAGGCGGCTTTTACACCGAAGAAATCCGGAGTCAGGGAACACGGCTCGGTTTCAAGCTGGTCACTCTGGACGGACAGGAAACCATTCTCGCCCATATTGATATTCACGGTCCCCACCGGGTAAGCAAGTATGGAGTTGATATTGCCAGCCTAGAGCGAGTGGGTATCAGCGCTCTCCGCCGCGCTGCCCAGCAGTCGGAACTGGTCATTATTGATGAAATTGGCAAAATGGAACTGTTCTCGGTGCAATTCCGGGAAGCAGTCAAAGAGATAATTAATAGTGGCAGAAAAGTCCTGGGGACGATTATGCTTACACCCCACCCCTGGGCAGATGAAATCAAGCGCCACCCACAGGTGAAGCTGGTGGAACTGACGAGGGAAAACTATCAACAGATGCTGGCAAATATAAGGCTGTGGCTAAAGGAAAATTAGGGGTGTTTAAGAGGGGACTTATGCCCCTCTTTTAATTAATCGTCCCCTTTCCTTTTAAGGGAAGGGGGTAGGGGGATAGGTTGAAGTTTATGCCACCACTGCCCGAATTGGTTCAAGCTCTGCTCAATCCCCAAATCTACCCCGAGCCTCCCGCAAAAGTTACGCTGATGCAGACGCAGATGTCCTTCGTTTTCCTTGCCGGTGACTACGTCTATAAGGTCAAAAAGCCGGTCAATCTCGGCTACTTAGACTACACCACGCTGGAAAAGCGACGATTCTTTTGTGACAAAGAAATAGAACTCAACCGACGGCTCTGCCCGAACGCCTATCTGGGTGTCATACCCATAACCAGAGACAGGGGGCGGATTTATCTCGGTGGGAGGGGCAAAGTCAACGATTATGCCGTCAAGATGCGCTATCTCCCTCAAGAAAAGATGATGAATGTTCTTTTAGCCCAAAATCAGGTTTCAGCAGAGATGCTGAGCAGAGTAGCCG
>CAZCEF010000134.1:1841-3739 GCA_964497695.1 uncultured Dehalococcoidaceae bacterium
TGCATTGAGTTCAACGACCGCTTTCGCTACTGTGATGTCGCTTCCGAGATTGCCTTTCTGGCGATGGACTTGGACCACTACGGTCGGGCGGACCTCTCCTATCATTTTGTTAAGGCTTATGTTGCCAGTAGCGGGGATAAAGATATTCTCAGACTGCTCAATTTCTATAAGTGCTACCGGGCTTACGTACGGGGCAAGGTGGAAAGCTTCAAGTCAGGCGACCCCTATGTCGGCGAGGAGGAGAGAAAAATGAGCTGGGAGACAGCCCGAAGCTACTTTGACCTGGCGGATGCCTATACCTGGTCTAAGCCAGTCCTATTTATTACCACTGGTCTAGTTGGCACCGGCAAGACGGCGCTGGCGCAGGCGATGGCGAAAAGACTCGGGTTGGTCGCCCTTTCCTCCGATGTCATCCGCAAACAGCTTGCCGGCATTCCGCTTACCGAGCACCGCTATGAAGAATTCAACCACGGTATTTATTCTCCCGAGTTTACCCGCCAGACCTATGATGAGCTATTCTCCTGGGCAAGGCAATATCTGACAGAGGGTACCTCAGTCATACTAGATGCCTCTTTCATTAGGTCGGCGGAGCGGGTGAAAGCAAGAGATTTAGCAAAAGAATCAGGTGCTGATTTCTTTATTCTAGAATGTGTCCTTAACGAAGAGGCTATCAAATGGCGTCTGGCTCAGCGGCTCAGGGAAGGTTCAGTCTCTGACGGCCGCTGGGAAGTCTACCTTGCTCAAAAGCAAAAATTGGAGCCGGTAACTGAGGTACTGCCGGAAAAGTATTTTGTTGTTGACGCGGCAAAGCCTGTGGAAGAAAACGTCCGCCATATCCTGGACAGGCTAGACTAAATATTCTCTCCCTGGTATTTTCCCTGGTAGCCTTCTGTTTTCTGAGTCAATTGGAAGAAGACCAGCTGGATGATGCGGGCGTTTTTCTGCAACCTCAAGCCGCAGGGATTGTGCACAACCATCAGCGACTGTGACCTTCCTTCGTATCCGGCATCCCACACCGCTGTCCCCACGGTAACGCCACAGCGGACGAGGCTGGAGCGGTGCGCCGCCAGCGCCATGATGTTCTTGGGCAGGTGCACCACTTCATTATAAGTTATGATATAAGCCCCAGGCATCAGGTCAATAAAACCCATCCCATCAAAGACGAGTGGTGCCAAGCAGGAGACCTGCCGCTGGCTACTAGCAAGCGGGATAGTACCTGCCGTCTGAAGCATAGCGATATCGCGCAAGGTAAGATCAAAGCCATTAGGCTGTAACTGCTCCTCAAGATTAAGCCAGCCTTCTACCAGTGGTGGCTTTGCCTGCAATAGCTTCCGGATATCCTCTTTGGCGAGAACCAATGCCATAATCACTCCCTTATTTGACTATTCTCCGCCTCATGGTAACCAGCGAGATGGTGAAAAATAGGCTGGCGAAAGCAAGAATAACCGCCAGTGCTAGCCAGAGTTCCGAACTAAATTCCCCGGTAAATAGCCCTCGCGTGATATGAACCACCGAGGTCAAGGGGAAAATCCAGCTCAGGCTTTGTAGTATCTGAGGGAACTGGTCTAAGGGGAAGAAGACTCCGCTCAGAAAAAACATCGGGTTGATGAACAGCGTGAAGAAGTAGTTGAAAGTGTAAATCGCTGGCGCCAGGGAGGTAAAAAATAACGCTATTGTGGCGAACATCAGACCGTTCAGAAAACAGACTGCTGGAATTAACATTGCCCAGGGCGATTGGACTAGTTGGAAAGTGGCGGCAATAAACAGGATGCCGGTGCCAGTGAAGAAGGCGCGGGTAGCGCCCCAGAAAATCTCACCGGCAATGACGTCCTCAACATTCAGCGGAGTGGCGAGAATCGCATCGTAAGTGTTCTGATATTCCATCCGTATGAAACTGC
>CAZCEF010000135.1:0-3702 GCA_964497695.1 uncultured Dehalococcoidaceae bacterium
GCGACAAGGTCTTTGATGGAAACCGGGATGCCGTGAAGCGCTCCCAGCTTTTCGCCGGTGGTCAGGGCTTTCTCAGCACGGCGCGCCCCCTCCAGTGCCGCTTCTTCCGTCACGGTTAGGTAGGCGTTCAGCTTAGGGTTAAGTTCTTTTATGCGCTTAAGAATGACCTCCATCAGCTCAACGGGAGATAATTTACGCTTTCTAATCATCTCGGCGAGTTTATGGACCGGCGTAAAGGCAAGTTCTCTTTCTTCCGTATTTGAAGCCATGGAAGACCTCCTTTTTACGGCGGGGAAATTATCGTAATTCTAGGTGGGGAGCAATGCTTTGTCAAGGAGGTTAAGATTTATGTAAGTCAATAAGTTCGTAAGTGATATTTTCTTCTTCCAGTCGGCTGATTAAACTTGGTGTCTCGTCATCAACGCAGACAACCAGCGGACCGAGACCAGTGCGGACGGCTTCAATGGTGGCTTCAGTCACGCCATAAATGTAGACAGAGCCGGTATAAACTTGCTTGAGGGCAACAATAGCTTCAATCCCGATTGCCCCGACCAGTTTTTTGCCGGCGGCTTGCCGCTTGAGGCGCTGGAAGTCAATTGCCTTAGAGCCGCCCCGCTGGATAGAAGGCACTTTCAGGACGGTGACTTTGCCCAGCTTGAGGTCAACGATGCCTTCAATATTGCTGATACCAATGTCTTCGCCGGCTTTAACATCAGCAACAGCGACACCCCGGGCGCCGCTTTCGGGCTTGGGGGTGGCGTATAGCAGTCCTTCCTTCATCTCCAGTCCCACTGTCTGTCCTTTTGTCAGGTCGCTGGCGGCAATGGCGGTGGACACTGAGATACTGGTGATTGCCTGCTGGATGGTAGTGTCGTAGTTCCTGAGCTGGCGCAGGACTTTAATAATCCAGTTGACACCTTCGGTGGTGATACGGTATCTAGAGCGCCCTTCTGAAATGACCATGTGCTCCTTGGCGAGCTGCTTGATATAGTTGGAGATTGCCTGTGGTGTGACGCTGAGCTTTCTGGCGATGTCCCGTTGCTGGATATTGGGACCGCTCCGGGCAATTTCCACGAGAATCTGGAACTTGGTGGCGAGGTTCTTATTACGTAATATCTCTACCATAATCTAAAAGTACTATTGAATAATCAGGGCAAATTCCTTAGTGTATTATAGCAATTTGTTCCTACAAACAATAGCGCCGGCAAAAATAGAACATTGTTCCTTTACATGAAGACTCAATGTTATTATGATATAGAACAGAAGACCAGTCGTTGAACGAAACAAGTCAAGGAGGAAAATGGACGAATCTCAAAACGGCCGGCGGGTGGTAGTTACCGGCCTCGGCGTGGTCAGTCCGGTGGGGCTGAATGTCCCAGACACGTGGCAGGCGCTTATTGCCGGGCAGTCCGGGGTTGACTATATCTCCAGCTTTGACCCAGCGCCTTTTGGGACCAAATTTGCCGCTGAGGTGAAGGGCTTTGATGCTACCCAGTATGTTGACCGCAAGCAGGCACGCCACATGGACCGGTTCACTCAATTTGCGGCAGCGGCTAGCCTTCAGGCGGTGGAAGCAGCGAGATTGGACTTGAATGCGGTCAGTGAAGAGACAGGTGTCATTATTGGCAACAGCTTGTGCGGACTCCTGTCAGTCAGCGAGCAGTTCAGAGTGCTGAGCGAAATGGGTCCCCGCAGAGTAAGTCCGGCTCTTGCCCCGACTATGACCGGTGATGCGGCTTCGGTCCAGGTGTCTTTGCTTCTAGGGAGTAAAGGCGTAAATTATGCTCCGTCATCGGCTTGCTCCAGCGGTAGCGATGCTATCGGGCAGGCGTATGAGTCAATCCGGCAGGGCAACGCTAAGGTAATGGTTGCCGGCGGAACTGAGGCGTCAATTATTCCACTGGTGCTGGCTGCTTTTGGTGCTATTCGGGCGTTGTCAACACGGAACGATAACCCCCAGGGGGCATCCCGCCCCTTTGACGCTGAGCGAGATGGTTTTGTCTTAGGCGAAGGCGCGGCAATGATGGTGCTTGAGGATGCCGAATATGCGCTGGGGCGCGGCGCTCCGATTCTGGCGGAAGTCCTCGGCTATGGTGCCACCAGTGATGCTTTCCATCTCACTCAGCCATGCCCTGACGGTGATGGTGCGACCAGAGCCGTAATGTTGGCGCTCAAAA
The DNA here is from genome assembly GCA_964497695.1 of uncultured Dehalococcoidaceae bacterium. Classification (GTDB taxonomy): domain Bacteria; phylum Chloroflexota; class Dehalococcoidia; order Dehalococcoidales; family RBG-16-60-22; genus JBGOXU01. The sequence goes on from CAZCEF010000135.1 coordinate 2,178, forward strand.
GGGCGAGCATCAGCCCCACCGAAATTGATTATATTCAAGCCCACGGCACAGCAACCGTGCTGAATGACCGCACTGAGACTGCCGTAATTAAGAAGGTCTTCGGGGAGAGAGCCAAAGACATTCCAATATCAGCCAGCAAATCTATGATTGGGCATCTTCTGGGAGCGGCGGGGAGCATTGGGGCAGTAATAGCTGTCCTGGCAATAAAACACGGTATGGTGCCACCAACGATAAATCTTACTCACCCTGACCCTGAGTGCGACTTAGATTATGTGCCAAATCAAGCGCGGCGGGTTACTATACGGGCAGCAATGTGCAATTCGTTCGGATTTGGCGGGCACAATTCGGTGCTGATGTTTCGTCATTTTCTGAATGGCTCGTTGTAGCGTCGCTGGTAGGGCTGAACCGCCACGATGACCTCTACCTTAACCCCGGTTGCCGTTTCGGTTTGCTCGGCGATTTCGTTAAGTTTTTCTTCTGGCACTTCCTCAAGGAAAGTATCGGCGGGTGGGCGGTGCAGGGAATAAATTTGAGCCTTGACGGGCTTAATTTCACCCACTCTGGCTATCCAGTCGGCTACTTCTTTTTCGCCGACATTTTGCATCCTGCCATTAAAGAACATCGTCTGAAGGGTCACTTTTTCTAATTTCTTTAAGCCATCCACAATTGCCTGGTAGGTTATCCCCGGGGAGGGCAGATTGATTCTTCGGAAGGCATCAGAGTTACCGGCATCAAGTTTCATGATGCGGAAATCCAGTTTATCAAGGGCTTGTCGCACTTTCTCCTCACTCACCAACGAAGAATTGGAGAGTATGCCCAGATTGGCTTGAGGGAAATGTCTGTCCCGGAGCTCCCGGGCAATGTCAACCAGCTGGTTGAACTGGGGGTGAAGGGTCGGCTCACCGTTGCCCGAGAAGGTGATGTTATCAATCTCCATGCTGCGGAGGAGAGCCGCTTCCAGCGCTTGGCGGAACTGGTTGGGGGTGGGGACATCACCAAGCCGGCTGGTCATATCAGTGGTGCGCACTTGTGTCCAGCCGTACTGGCAGTAGACGCAGTTGAAGGAGCAGAGTTTATAGGGAATTGGCGAGATGTTCAGCCCTAAAGACCAGCCCAGCCGCCGCGTCCGCACTGGACCGTAGATAATTTCCGATTGCAAAGGAATTGGGCTCATTGCCGCTTCTATTATTATGCTACACCAGCGAAGCGGAGAATCGCAAACATAAGCCTATCCCTTAATCCTCTGAGCAACCTTCCGACCTAGTTCTTTGGTGGCTTCCAGTGCTTTGTCATCAGGCGCACCCTTGATGTCCAGAACGTCAAGAATCTCAAATCCCGCTGGCTCCAGCATTTCCTTTGCCTGTCGGGCGGCACCGCCACCCCACCCGAAGGAACCGAAGAAAGCTGCCAGCTTAGCGCGGGGTCGGAGGGCTCTCACCAGAACGAGGGCATAGGCGGCGAGGGGGTGTAGCCCGCCCAGTACGGTCGGTGAGCCGAGGACAACGGCGCTGGTATCCACCAAATC
>CAZCEF010000136.1:0-3662 GCA_964497695.1 uncultured Dehalococcoidaceae bacterium
TGGTCAGCAAAGACGTAATAGCCGCTGCGCGAGAAAGCCTTGGCAAGCAGAAAGCCCATTGACTGCACGCCCTGCCCCGCCTCACCACCAATCATAAAATTCATTTCAATCGGCATGTCCCACCTCCTGTTCCCGGCTTTCTGGGGGGATAGATTATAAGGGGATACCAAAAAATACTATTGCCAGAATGGCATGAATAATAACCGAGGGCCAGAAAATTTTCCAGATGAGGCAGTGATACTGGTAAAAGTTCTTGTACCAGCCCTTTTGCATCAGTCCTTTGCCTATTTTTGAGGTGGGGAGACACCGGCAGGAGAAGAAAATAGTGAACCCCGTCAGCAGGTTAACTATGCCCAGAATGAAGATTATGCTGGGCGCTACCTGGTAGAAAATCTCCATCTTTGCCTCAATACAGGATGATTTCCCCGTAACCACGGGCGGAGTGCTTCATCCTGAGGTCATCAATGCTGCCATGAGCCCAGATTATCTGGTTCTTGCCTATGGCAAGCTTATTATCGTACTGGTCGCTAGTGTCCAGCGCTCTCTTAAACTCAATGATGGTATAGCCACCCTGCTCACTCCCCCCGAAAGCCAGGATATCGTTCTTTCCTCCCTGGTCGGTGTCGGGTGGGTGGGGGCCAGTATCGCCTAAGCTGAATAAATCAAATATGGTTACTGTGCCGTCCTTAACATAGCCAAAGACCATGTCAGCCTGGTTCATCTTGGTGCCGGGCTGGACTGCCATTGCCACCCAGCCACTGGTCTTGGCTTTCATCGCGACATAGACATACTGGGCGTCATTCACCCAGAAGAGTTCGTAGTCACCATAGCTGGCTTCACTGAGGTACTCATGACTACCGATAACACCATCTGGCGACCATGCCTCGGCAGGGGTTGGCTGGGGGTTGCCAGGAGCAGGCGCCTTGGGCAAGCCTGGGCTGGGGAGAGGTGGCGCTGGCGCCGGTGTCGGCTTGGCGTTGGCGCATGAAATCAGCGTCATCACCCCCAGGAGCGCCAGACAGACAAACAAGGTCGTCTTCTGCTCTTTGGAGAAGACCTTCATTGGCAACGTCCCTTGTGTGGTTCTAGGCTAGATGCCGGGCACACACCCAGGAGCGCGAATCATCAGGACGGGCACGCAGGCGGAGCGCAGCATCCTATCGGCGACACTGCCCCACACCCAGCGGCTCACCCCGGAGCGACCGTGCGTGGCGATAATGATGAGGTCAGGATTATTCTTTTTGGCATAGTCGGCAAGCATATCCGCTGGTCGCCCGAAGAGAACCTCGGCTTTTGCGGTGTAGTCCAGCTTACTGACCAGGTTGTCCAGGTAGTTCTTGGCAGCTTTTTTGCTGTCGGCTTCGTATTTCTTGATATACTCTTCGCTGAAGACAACTTCACCGCCCGTCGTGGTCCGGAATGGCTCCACGACCCTGACAAAGACGATATTCTTGACTCCGCACCCTTTAGCGATGGCTTCAACATGCGGTAAAACACATTCCGCCAGCTCTGAGCCATCCAGTGGCACTATGATTTTTTCGTACATACTGTTCACCTCCCTTTGTTACTATCCCGGTACAGAATAACTGATACTACAATAGTATTGCAGACTTTTACCACGAGCGCTATTAGTAGAACTACGTAATTGACACGGAATAGCCACGTATTTTTAGTTAAAGGCTTATAAGCACAAGCAATATGTATTTTTACTTATATAGCTTTTGATGTCAATAGTGTAGAGCCTGCTCTCGTTCATGTAGAGTAACGACACATTTGATTATGTGTTTGGGTCTGACCCTATCCCCCTGTCCTTCCCCTCACAAGGGAAGGGGAGATGCTTTTAAGAGGGGGTCAGGTTACCCAACTTGGTAGACGAAATGAATATCACTAAGGCATTGAATGAGTACAGGAGCTTGACTTGCATTTGTTTCAAGCCTATAATAACACTCGCCCCAGTTTATTCGTGCTAAAATTAAAGATGGAGAATAGTGATGCTGGTAATTGCCAGTAACCTGACTACGCGTAACCCCAGAATAAGCCGCATTCTGCGGAAGCTGGAGCTGAAGGATACCATTGCTGAATTGCAAGAGCTCTCCCGTCAGTGTGCCAGCGCCGGTGCCGATGTGCTTGACATCAACCTGCAACAGCACCATGACCACCCTGAAGTGATGGAGTTTGCCGTTAAAGCGGTGCAAGAGGTTACCGACCGCCGGCTCTGTCTGAGCACGGGCAACGTCAAGACTCTGGAAGTGGGGCTTAAAGCCTGCAAACGTCCGCCCTGGGTAAACTATGTTTCCATTGAGGAAGGGCGACTGCGTGATATGTTGCCGCTCATTGCCGAAAATGGGGCTGGGGTGGTCTTGTTGGTCGGTGACCCCGCCGCCCCCGGTGACGCCGAACAGATGATAAAAAAGGCGGCGATACTGGTTGGGGCGGCGAATGAGGTCGGCATACCCCATAGTAGCATTCTCCTTGACCCCGGGCTTTTCCATATCACGGGAGGTACTGGTCAGCATTATCTTACGGAAGTCACGGAGTTCCTTAGAGCTCTGACTGACGTCTTTGAACCGCCAGTAAAGAGTACCTGCTGGATTAGCAATGCCTCGGTAGGTGCCCCCGCCCGACTCCGTCCGGTGATTGAAACAGCACTTTTAGCCATGCTCTCGGGTCTGGGGCTTGCCTCCGTCTTCATTGATGTACTAAGGCGGGAGAATATGCGCATGGTTCGCCTGATAAAGATTCTCCAGAACGAGGTCATCTATTCCGCAGGTGAAATTGAGCTCTAAGTAGCAGAACTAAATTCCGTTAAAGCGTAAGGTGAAATAGTATGCCCAGAGTTGTCTACGAGGAAGAGCCCATTTTTAAAGACCGGACTGACGCCGGCAGGAAGCTGGTAGAGAGGCTAGGCGACTTCCCGGGAAGTGATGTCGTTGTTTTTGCTATTCCACGGGGAGGTATACCGGTGGCAATAGAGGTCGCTGGCAAACTTGTGGCGCCGCTGGATGTGGTCATGCCCCGCAAGATTACCATTCCCGACGACCCTGAGGCAGGTTTTGGCGCTGTTACTGAGGATGGCACTATCGTGCTGAACGAACCGCTGGTGCGCCGGCTGGAGTTGCCGGAACCGGTGATACAGCAGCAGGCAGAGGTGACCCAGGTGGAAATCACCAGAAGAACTGCTGTCTATCGCGCCCACCTTCCGGAAACTAACGTGGATGGCAAAACAGCAATTATTATTGATGATGGGTTAGCCTCTGGCTATACCATGATCGCCGCCGTTAAGTCAATGAAGCGCCGCAGAGCGGCGAGAATTGTGGTGGCAGTGCCGGTGGCTTCGGGGACAGCCTACGACTTGGTTAAGCGGATGGTAGATGAGCTGGTGTGTCTGGTGGTGGCGCGAACTCACGGGTTTGCCGTCGCCAGTTTTTATCAGCACTGGCGTGATTTGACTGATGAGGATGTGTTCAGATATTTAGCCGACTGGCGGGCAACTCAGATTAAGAAATAATTTGACCCCGCTCTGTTGTTTTCGGAGGAATGGTGAAAATCCTAGGAATTATGGGCAGCCCCAGAATCAAAGGTAACACAGACCTTCTCCTGGATGAAGCCCTGAAGGGAGCCCAAAGCGAAGGTGCTGAGACTGAGAAGATTATCGTTGATAA
>CAZCEF010000137.1:0-3626 GCA_964497695.1 uncultured Dehalococcoidaceae bacterium
TCCCACGAACCTGCCACCTTGGGGTCATTTTGGTTGGCATCGTTGTCGTACTGGCTGTTAAAGCGGACATCCACGAAGCCGGTGTTGACATCGCCACTAATGGTCAGCGTGTCCGACCACATGGCGTAGCCCACGCCCAGTGAGCCCAGCGCCAGAACCAGTGCCATACACAAAAGTACTACCTTTTTCATCTGCTTCTACTCCTTTCTTTATCTTTTATCGCCCCCTTCCAGGAGCTAAAGATACCTGGAGGATCGACCGGGCACCGACTATCTGAGGATACTGGCTTCCCTTGCTCAGCGCCCCTTCCCGAGACAATACTGCCCCCGAGAATCGACCGGGGCGGCTATTATCGCCACCTATCCCGATAGTAGAATTAGTCTAGCAAGCTTGGGGCGTCCTGTCTGTCACGTTTTTGATGATTTTGTGTCATCAAAAAGATGAATTTCTGTCAACAATTTATGTCACGAAAATGACGACAGAGAAGCCCTAGTCGCGATAAAGAGGGGAAAGGATAACGAAGCAATGAGCAAATACGGGCTAACTTGGCGGGAGCTAGTGGTTCAGGTGATGACGGCTGGCATAAGCGATTGCCTCAGCGCGGTTTTTCAGGTGCAGTTTGTCCAGCAGGCGCTGGAGATAAGTCCGCACCGTGCTCTCACTGATAAACAGGCGGCTGGCGATTTCGGTATTGGTCAAGCCTGCCCCCGCTAATTGCAGCACTTCTATCTCGCGGGCACTGAGCCGCGGCTCATCCGTCTTGTTCCGAAACTCAGCCACCAGCCTGGCAGCGATATGAGGCGACAGCATTGACTCACCGATGGCAGTCCGCCTTACCGCTTCCACTACCTCGGTGATGGTGGCACTTTTCAGCAGATAGCCCTGAGCGCCCAGCCGGAGCGCCTGAAACAGGTCCTCCTCCCGGTCCGAGATGGTCAGAATGAGCACATTGGCTTCCGGGAGCTTTTCTTTTATCGCTATCGTCGCCTCAAGACCACTACAGCGCGGCATAAAGATATCCATAAGGATGACATCAGGCTTCAGTTCCAGTGCCTTGTTGATTGCCTCAAAGCCGTCGCCAGCTTCGCCAATAATTCTGATGTCAGACTCGGGTCCCAGTACGTTGGCGAGACCGGCACGCACCACGGCATGGTCATCCACCAGCATGACCCTTATCGGTTCCGCCATGACAATCTGCCTCCGTGAGAATTTGCCGGCACGTCAATAAGAACCTCGGTGCCTTTTCCGGGCATGCTCAGCACACAGAGCTTGCCGCCTATTGATTCCACCCTTTCCCTCATCACTTCCAGACCGTGACCTTTAGCTCTCATTCCTTCACGATAATACGTCAGAGCATCAAAACCACGGCCGTCATCGGCAATACTTATCGCCAGATGGTTATTCACTGGTTTTATTTTTACCTCTACATTGCGGGCTCCAGAATGCTTCCTGATGTTGGCCAGGGCTTCCTGACAGACACGGAGTAACTCAAGCTCAACCGGACCCTTCAAGCGAAGCCCGTCAGTCCCGATATCAAGGCGAAAGTCAATACTAGTCTCTTGCCTCAGATACTTCAGATAGTCTCTCAGATGGGGCAAAAAGCTACCATCACCCGTGTAGCTACGCAGAAGTTCCAGCGACTCTCTGGTGTCTTCAAACGCCTTGTCGGCTAGTCTCTCCAGTGCCCTGACCTCGTCCAACTCAATTCCCATCTGTATCAGACGACGACGAACAAGCTGGATTTGCCAGCGCAATCCGGACACGCTTGGCGCAATGCCATCATGAATTTCGCGAGATAACCTCTGCCGTTCTTGAAGTATGTTCTGAGACTGCAGGTGCTGTCTGAGGTTCACGTTAATCAGATAGGGGAGGATGCCGACCGTGCCAACCGCCATAATGTAAACAAGGCAATGACTGACATGGGGGAAAGACAACTGGGTGCGGAAAAACGGGTTAGCCAGGGTACCGCCAATTACATAAACTCCGGATAGCCCGGCGATAGCGAACGTCACTTTAATGTCTAAAAGCAGAGCTGCCGTGAGCAGTGGAGTCAAAGTATAAACCAGGAAGGGGCTATAAAGCCCACCGGTTAGTATCAGCACAAAGACACATATCGCAATATCAATAATGAGCAAGCTGTAGCCTAGAATGCCGGCTTGATGCCAGCGCAACGGAAGAGAAGCTTTGAGCAACGAGTAGACACCGACACCAGCGACCAAAGCCACGAGCGGTACGCCAGAGTAAGGAGTCCAAGGTAAGACGAATGCCCAAGTAGCCGCTATGGCGAAAGCCAACAGCCGATATGCGGAAGGGACAAGCCAGATACGGCTCTGCCATTTGGCTATTTGCTCTCCCTGATGGTTCACCTCTTGCTCCTCGTCGCCTTTTCTTTTGAATTTCTTCCTTTTCTTCTTAGGTATTCTTTAGCTTCCAGTGCAAGATTGTCTTCTGGCGGGTTATAATTTGGTCTGCGACGAAGAAGTGCGCGCACTCTGGCTGTTAGCTCAGAAAAGTTTATCGGCTTCATCATAAAAGCATCAGCGCCCAGTTCCAGCATCTCCATCGTTTCATCCCTGCTGCCCAGAGCAAGAATTGGCAGACGTGACGCCTGTCTGATTCGCAAACAAGATTCATCCCCGTTCACCTTTCGTAGTCCGCTAGCCAAAATTATCAGGTCAGGATATGCTTCATATATTTTCTTCAAACCACCTAGGGTATCAGCTGTTCTCAGTACGTTATATCCTGCCTTTTCTAAAGCTGAGGTTACCCTTCTAGCTAATGGTTCATCCTTCTCAATAACTAAAATACGAGCGGGTTTGATGGTGTCACCTCCGACAGGCGGTAAGCAGTACTAAAGTACCATAGAAAAGTGGAAATTCTGGTGCCGAAAGTGCCTGAATTAGTGGAAATAGGTGGAAAATTGGTGCCAAATCAGTGCCAATTCGGTGCCAAATTTAATGTTGGGCGACTCTCTAATTCAAGTTATCTAGAATATTGGCGACGCTGGCAAATGAAAATAGGCTAATTCCTTTTCCGGCACTTCGGCGAGTTATCGTGGTGATTAAGGCGTAGTATTTGGCGAAAAGCTAGTCATTGTGACGGGCTACAAATACAAAATGGGCCATTGTGGTCTCGAACCACAGACCTCGGTCTTATCAGGACCGCGCTCTAACCAGCTGAGCTAATGGCCCAAGTAAATCGTATCTAATTGTATGTTATTCAGCGGTCAAAATCAACTATCCTGCCTTGCCTTTTCCCTCAGGCTTCGACTGAAGCCCCTTCAGCATTGCTTCTCACATCTTCCCCGGGTCACAACCTGCCTTTCGCATGCAGGACATCATATTTTCCATCATTGCTCTGGCAACTCTTGGCATTGTCTTGCTGATTACGATGACAGCAGCACCGCCTGCCAGAGCGCCAAGACCAGCAAACACAGCATATCTGGCGAATTTCTTTCCCATCTATCTCCTCCTTAAAAACTTAACAGCTAAATAGCGGAAGGAAGCGATTAATCCCGATAAAATCGGGAACCGACCTAGAAGATGCTCAACATCTCCCTAGAAAGGAGGTGATCCAGCCGCAGCTTCCGCTACGGCTACCTTGTTACGACTTCGTCCCAATCGCCG
>CAZCEF010000138.1:0-3619 GCA_964497695.1 uncultured Dehalococcoidaceae bacterium
TCTTAACCGTGGAGTGGGATGGGTCTGGAGAGGTCTTGCTCAGCGGACCAGCCGAAAAAGTATTCACTGGCGAGTGGCCAGAATGAGGTGCACCAATGAAATTTGCCCGACGGATAGAACGTTTACCACCATACCTTTTTGTGGAAATCACCAAAAAGATTGCCGAGAAGAAGGCTAAAGGCGAAGAGGTCATCAGTTTTGCCATCGGCGACCCCGATATCCCCACCCCGCCACACATCATTGAGCGGCTGTGCCAAGCCGCCCGAGACCCGGTCAATCACCGTTATCCCGAGTCGGAAGGTCTGCCCGAACTGCGCAAAGCCATCGCCGATTGGTACCAGAAGAAATTTAACGTCACCTTGGACCCTGACAAAGAGGTTCTGCCATTAATTGGCTCCAAAGAGGGGGTTGGGCACATTGCCTTCTGCCTTATTGACCCCGGCGACACTGCCCTGGTGCCTGATCCCGGCTACCCCGGTTATTCCATGGGGACGATGCTGGCGGGAGGCAGATCCTTCTATCTGCCACTCCGGGCGGAAAGGAACTTCCTGCCTAACTTGTATACCGTTCCCGGCTACATTCTGAAGCAAACCAAGCTCCTGTGGATTAACTATCCCAACAACCCCACCGGAGCGGTGGCTGAACTCAACTTCTTCAACGAGGTTGTCCGCTTCGCCAAGAAGAATGGCATCGCCGTCTGTCATGACGGACCCTATACTGACGTGTCTTATGATGGCTATCAGCCGCCGAGTTTTATGCAGGCGGAAGGGGCTAAGGATGTGGGTGTAGAATTCCACTCTCTCTCCAAGAGCTATAACATGACTGGCTGGCGCATCGGTATGGTGGTCGGCAATGCCGAGATGATTGATGCCTTGAAACGGCTTAAGTCCAACCTTGACTCGGGCATTGCTCAGGCGATTCAATATATGGCGATTGAAGCCTTGATCGGTCCGCAGGACTGCATTCAGGAACATAACACTATCTACCAGCGACGCCGCGACCTGGTTATTGAGATGCTGAACCGCATCGGGCTGGAAGCCAAACCGCCTAAAGCCAGTCTTTACGTCTGGGCGAAAGTCCCCGAAGGCTATACCTCGGTGGAGTTTACCGCCGACTTATTAGACCAGGTGGGAGTCGCTGTGACGCCGGGTAGCGGATATGGCAGGAATGGCGAGGGGTATGTGCGACTATCGCTCACCATCCCTGATGCCATGCTGGTCAAGGGCTTGTCCAAGCTCGCTGGCTGGAAGAACACCCGGCGGCAGATTTTAAAACAGAGTTGACATCCTTCGGCTGAAGGAGGAGATAAGTATTCCTAAAAGTACACTTCTGGTCAAGACTAAACCCGAGCGAGCCTTTTTAGTTGCGGTAGCTCAGAGCAGAGACAGACAGTCTGAAGCATCAATAGAAGAACTGGGACAACTGGCAAGGGCGGCTGGTGCTGAGGTCATCGGCAAAATAATCCAGCACCTGCCCACGCCATCCAAGATGCATTACCTCGGCAAGGGCAAGCTGGAGGAGCTGCTGGCGCTGAAAGAAGAGACCGACTATGACCTCGTTATCCTTGACGATGAGCTAACCCCGCTCCAGCAGCAAAACTTAGAGGAATTCCTCGGGGTTAAGATAATTGACCGCGTCGCCCTCATACTGGACATCTTTGCCCGGCGCGCTCGCACCCGTGAGGGTCAACTTCAGGTGGAGCTAGCTCAGCACCAGTATCTGTTACCCCGACTTGCCGGACAGTGGAGTCACTTGGAGAGGCTGGGGGCGGGCATCGGCACAAGAGGTCCCGGTGAATCACAACTTGAGACCGATCGGCGTCTCATCCGCCAGAAGATTGACCGACTCAAGAAACGCATTGAGGAAATCCGGACGCATCGCGCCTTATACCGCCAGAAGCGCCAGCGGAGCGGCCTTCCCGTGGTGTCTCTCGTTGGCTATACCAATTCGGGGAAGAGCACCGTACTGAATGCCCTGACCCATGCCGATGTCATCGCCCGGGATGAGCCTTTCTCCACTTTAGACCCCACCACCCGCCGTTTGCTCTTGCCCGATGGCACGGTAACACTGCTGACGGACACCGTCGGTTTTATCCGTAAACTGCCACCCGCCATCGTGACCGCCTTTAGAGCCACCCTTGAGGAACTGCAGGCAGCCAGTTTGCTGGTACATATCGTTGACCTGTCTTCCCCGGAAGCGACCGAGCAATCGCAGACAGTTGAGAGTATCCTTGGCGACCTTGAGCTGAAAGATAAGCCTAGAATCACGGCGCTGAATAAAATTGACTTGCTCCTCAGTCCCGACCAGGAGTGGGCGGAGGCAAGCGCACTGGATTATTTCTATCGCCAGCAACCCCCAGCGGAGAACACCGTGCTTATCTCGGCGACCCGCAAATGGGGCTTGAGCCGACTCCTGGAACTGGTTAATCAAAAATTGAAAACTGTCTGACTACAATTGTCATTGCGAGGAGTCCTTCATTTGAAGGGCGACGTGGCAATCTCAACAGATTAATTGGGATTGTTTGCTCCGTTCGCAATAACAGGAACATAGTTCACATATGGAGCTGGGACCTCTTTTAGCCCTCCTGGCAGCCATGTCCTTCGCCGGAAATCTGGTCGCGGTCAGGAGGGGAATTTATTTCGGCGGGAAGTCGTCCGCCGCGACGGCGGTCAGCGTCTTTACCGGGGGGCTACTTTTCCTCATTATCCTGCCGGTAACTGGAGATTTCGGCCGGCTCGGGGCGGTTTCCTGGAACTCGGTCGTGCTGCTGGCAATCGCCGGCATCATTAACTTTACTCTCTCCAGGTACCTCTTTTTCCGTTGCGTCCAGCTTATTGGTGCCAATCGCTCCACCACCATTAGTCGCACCGATATTTTATTTGCCGCTATTTTTGGCGTCATCTTTTTCCAGGAAACAATTACGGCAAAGCTTGTCCTGGGCAGTCTGGGCATAATGTTCGGTGCCACTCTGGTCAATCTGGTGAAAGAAGAAGGCGGTTATAAGTTCCAGACCGCCGGGGCGTTGCTCGGGGTGATTTCTTCTCTTTTCGGTGCCATCTCGTCAATACTGGTAAAGTCAGCCATGAAAGAAGTGGACTCGCCTTATGCCGCGGCCTTTATTTCTTACCTGTCCGCCGCCATCGTCTGGCTGATTATCCTTCTCGTCAGTAATGGGCAGAGGGTGGACTTATTCCGACTGAACCGGTCGTCTCTGGTGATGTTTCTGCTTACCGGACTTTTTGCCCTGACGGGACACCTGTTCCGCTACTCGGCGTTAAAGATAAGTCCGGTCAGTGTCATTCAACCCTTGCTCGGCACCGTCGTCCTGTTTACCTTCTTTTTCTCTTTTCTAATTAACCGGAAAATTGATGTTTTTAACTGGCGGGTGTTTACCGGCATCCTGGCGGTGGTCCTCGGGATGCTCCTCATTTTTATCTAAAAATAGCCTCCAAAATGACGCACTGTAATCAAAAAATAAGCCCCTGAAATTTTCCGCAAGACATTTGATACCTTCAAGAGCCATCGCATCAGACGGGCTGGGTTTTGGGGAAGGGTTTTTGCGGTTTTGCGGGGCAAATAAAAATGCTCGCGCTCGCCACAAGTTCTCCCTTATTGTCAC
>CAZCEF010000139.1:0-3605 GCA_964497695.1 uncultured Dehalococcoidaceae bacterium
ATTACCTTGCCACCTCCTGAACGGGTCTCTCTTGTTGCCGAGACTATTCCTGTTACTGTGATCTATGAGGATGACGACCTTCTGGTGATAGATAAGCCCACCGGGCTGACCGTCCACCCCGCCCCGGGACACGCCGGCGGGACGCTCATTAACGCTATTCTGGCGCATTACCCGCGGCTGGCGGAAATCAGTCCTTCAGCCGAAGGACGACCCGGCATCGTGCACCGGCTGGATAAAGACACCTCCGGGCTGATGATTGTCGCTAAGAACCGCTCGGCACAGCTCAATCTGGTTAACCAGTTCAAAGCGCGCACCGTGAAAAAGGCGTACCTGGTGCTGGTGAAGGGCAAGCTCAAGCCGGAGCGGGGCGTCATTGAGGCGGCGCTGGGCCGCGACCCGTCCAACCGGAAAAAGATGGCGGTGGTGCAGGAGGGCAGGGAAGCCCGCACGGTGTACCAGGTGGTCAAATATCGGGACGGCTACACTCTGCTTGAGGCGATGCCGGAGACCGGGCGGACCCACCAGATTCGGGTGCACCTGGCGGCGATTGGCTTCCCGGTGGTGGGCGACGCCGTCTACGGAGTTAAATCTCCTTACCTCTCCCGCCAGTTCCTCCACGCCTACCGACTCGGCTTCAAGCTCCCCGCCACCGGCGACTTTGTGGAGTTTCAGTCTGAGCTGCCGGAGGACTTGGCGGAAGCACTAAAACATATAGTCTAGGTTCCCCAGTTCGAGCCCTAAAGGACCGCCATTAAGGTAATTAAATAACTTTGATTAATCAATTCCAAATGCATTTGCATATATTTCGCATGTTTGACATCAGAATCGTGACCCCATATACTTCATGTTAAAGATGGAAAACCGTTGGAGGTCTAAGACGGTGGAAGCCGTAGACATATCACCGCAGTTGGAGTCGTTTTGCCGAGACTACATAACTGCGCTAGGGGAAGCCCTCGATATAGCAATTGGAGTCCATCGCAAAGAGTATGAAGCTGGTTTCAATGAGGCAATGGATTTGCTTTGTAGTGGTATTGTTGTTCCTGGGTTGGGATTGCGTAGAATGTCCCAATTTGAATTCACCACCAGGATGGAAATGCAGGATAACCCTTTCCAATTAGGGATACCCAAGAAGGACAGACCACCAATACTAGCCGAAATAGAGCTCTTAGCTGAATTAGGAGGTATTCTTTACAATAAGATGTCACCCCTGAACCAGTTCATTGTAACAATTCAACCTTATGTCTACTACTGCCTTGAGAAATACTTGCCAAATGACCCAGGCTTACAAGAAGAAGCAAAGCGGTTAATGAAAACTGACAGCTTCCCGCGCTATCTAACCGAAAACTTGGGCTATACAATTTCCCAGAAAATCAAAGGTGCCTTCTGGATGCCGATACCAAAGCTAAACAGATTCTTGACACGTTTGTTCGGCTTCGGGCATCGTGATTGAACTTGACTTACGTTGGGAAAACCAGGCTGAGCATGGAACGGTCCTGTGGTGGACAGATGGTGGATACAATGCTTGGTAGTGTTGGTAGTGATGGTAAGATGATGGAGATTGACCTCTTTCAACGAGAAATTGCCGATAAACTGACTTCCTTATTAGTTAAGCAAGGCTATGAATATGAAGTGAAAGTTCCTTGGTCGGCATTTAGCGGACAAAGACGGCGTATCTACTCTCCACAGGTGGACATAGCCGTCGGCCCTTTTGCGATGGAGAAACGCTATGAAAACGAATATGACCGTATGGTCAATAGTTATCATATGTTAATAGATACTTGGATTGAAATGTTTCAGCAGAACTGGCAAAGTATCATGGGAGGCAGATATTGGAGAATATGGTCATCCGTGACTCCATCTGGGTATAGAGACTTCATTGAGCACGGCGCGAATAGAAACGCCAGGTGCTTTATTGCAATCGAAGTGGAAAATGAAAATAGTAGAAAACATTTGATGGGCTCCATCATTAATGTGGGAGCTCTGGGTCGGGTGGGTATTTTGGTGGCATGGCAAGAAAAGGTACTGCGAGCAGCTATCCGTATGCGAGAATATTTTGACTTCTTGCAAGAAGCAGAAAAGAGAACTTTCAACATGAGCGATGTGATTGTGTTAAGTAGAAACCAACTTGCCGAAAGTTTAGGCAATATCTCTGCACACCTTAACTTCCCCCCTTTCGTAAAGGGGGATTAAGGGGGATTTCGGTTCCATTCCGTTGAAAAACGGAATCCAGTAAGCCTGCCCACTCAATAGACTCAATCACCTCAACAAACTCAATAGACTCGATAGCTGAAAGCTCCCGGTTAACTGTGCTAAAATAAAGCATCTATGTCTGAACCCATCCGTGTCCGTTACGCCCCCAGCCCCACCGGCTTCCCCCACGTGGGGAATATCCGCACGGCGCTGTTCAACTGGCTCTTCGCCCGCCACAGCGGCGGCACCTTCATCGTCCGCATTGAGGATACCGATGTTGCCCGCCGGGTGGATGGTGCCGTGGAAGCCATTCTGGACAGCCTGCGCTGGCTCGGCTTGGACTGGGACGAGGGTCCCGAGGTGGGCGGCAATTACGGTCCTTATTTTCAATCTCAGCGACTGGACAAATATAAAGCGGTCGCTGAACAGCTTGTCGCTCAGGGCAATGCCTACTACTGCTACTGTTCCCCGGAGCGACTCGAAGCCATGCGCGCCGAGCAGGTCAGGCGCAAACAGCCGCCCGGCTACGACCGCCACTGCCGCAACCTGAGCGATGCCGAAAGAAGGCAGAAGCAAGCCGAAGGCATCACACCGGTTGTCCGCTTCAAGACGCCTTTAGAGGGGCAGACCCGCTTCCGCGACCTCATCTGGGGGGACGTCGCCTTCGACAACAGCACCCTTGACGATTTTGTCCTGCTCAAGTCGGACGGCTATCCCACTTATCATCTCGCCAACATCGTTGACGACCATCTGATGGAAATAAGCCATATCCTGCGCGCTGAGGAGTGGCTCGCCAGTACACCGCGCCATTGCCTTCTTTACGATTCTCTCGGCTACGAGAAGCCCATCTTCGCCCACCTGCCGATGATTCTCGGACCGGACCGCTCCAAGCTGAGCAAGCGCCACGGTGCCGTCTCCATCACCGAGTACTGTGAGCAGGGCTATCTCCCTGAGGCGATGGTCAACTTCCTCGCCTTGCTGGGCTGGTCACTGGACGATAAGACGGAAATTATCTCTCGCGAGCAACTGGTGAAAAACTTCTCGCTGGAGCGTATTTCTAAGACCGCCGCCATCTTCAATATTGAAAAGCTCAACTGGATGAACGGCGTCTATATCCGCAGTCTGACCCCGGACGATTTTGCCCAGCGCGTTTTGCCCTTTCTTGAGAAGGGTTTGCCGTCCGAGGTAAAGCGCCCACTCCCGAACGATTACGTCCTTAAAATGATACCCCTCATTCAGGAGCGCGCCAAGACCCTAGCTGAGGTGCCACAGCTTGCCGACTTCTTCTTCATTGACATTGAGTATGACTTCAGTCTGCTCATCAACAAGGGCATGACCCGCGAGGCAACGATTAAAGCTCTGGAGACATCCCAACTGAGGCTGAGCCAGCTTGACTCGTTTGATGAGCAGTCGCT
>CAZCEF010000140.1:0-1970 GCA_964497695.1 uncultured Dehalococcoidaceae bacterium
ATAGGCGGGCTATACTTGAATTGACTTGTCCCGGAGGATGAAGATGGGGAAGGTTGAAGTCAGGCTCTACGCTAATTTGCGGCAATACCACCCCGAACTGGGGAGGGATGATGTTCTAGAGGTGTCCCTGGACAATCGCACCAAGCTTGGTGATTTACTGGCAAAGCTAAAGGTGCCGAGAAAAGAAATCAGCATTGTCATGGTAAACGGTAAGCACGAGAGGGATGAGTACCTCCTTAAGGACGGGGATAGGGTTGGTGTTTTCCCGCTTATCGGCGGCGGCTAGCATGATTGAGGTGCACCTCTACGGCAAATTACGCCGTTTCAGTGATAATCAAGACCCCACCCGCGATTCCATAAGATATGTCCCGGTGCGGGAAGGGGATAACATCAGGGAAATTATCAAGCGCATTGGCATTCCACCTGAGGAAGTGGGCAAAAATATGTTCCTCAACGGAGAATATTCCCACTTGGGGAGATTGGTGAAAGATGGCGACCGACTGGGGCTGTTCCCGGATAATATGGACATGATAATTGTCTAAAAAGATGATTGAAGTGCACCTCTACGGCAAACTGCGGCGCTTTACGGATAACTTAGACCCTGCCCGCGATTCCATTATCTACGTCCCGGTGACCAAGGACGATACCATCGGCGATGTTATACAGCGCATCGGCATCCCGGAGAAGGACCTCGGCAGTAATATCTTCCTTAACGGGGAATACTCGGCACTGAGCCGCAAGGTCAAGGACAGCGACCGCTTGGGCATCTTTCCCGATAATATGCAGTTGCTTTATAAGTGGTATTTTAAGAAGGTGGGCTAGCCCTCATGCTGTAGAGAGCGGAAAGGCGCCAAGCCATCTTTCTATTCTCTTCCCCCTCTTGCTGTGGTCAGGACGGCGCTTTGGTGGGGGTCAGGGGGTGGGGTTGCCTCACCCTTTGCAAAATCGCCCTAAATACCGTATCCTATTTAAGCATTAACCGAGCATAGAGGTATTGAATTGTTTAAAGCACCGCGCGGCACGGTAGACATTCAGCCGGAAGAACAGCACTACTGGCGTTACGTTGAGCAGAAAATCGCCAGCGTCTGCCAGCTCTACGGATACGAGCGGATTGATTTCCCGGTCTTTGAGGACGCCGGACTTTTCCGCCGTAGCGTCGGTATGGGTACTGATATTGTGGAAAAAGAGATGTACACCTTTAACGATAAAGGCGGTAAACAGCTTACCCTCCGCCCGGAAGCCACTGCGTCCGTCTGCCGGGCTTATCTGGAACATGGCATGCATAACCTGCCTCAACCGGTCAGGCTCTTCTACCTGATTCCAGCTTTCCGCTACGAACGACCCCAGGCAGGTAGACTCCGCCAGCACCATCAGTTTGGCTGTGAGGCGGTTGGTGATATTGACCCTGTCCTTGATGCCGAGGTGATTGATTTAGCCTGGCAGTTCTTTTACTCTCTGGAACTGCGCCGGCTCACCTTACTCATTAACAGCATCGGCTGTAAGCAGTGCCGCCCCGGATACCTCCGTATCCTGAAGGAATTTTACACCAAACACATTGATGGACTGTGCGATGATTGCCAGATCAGAATTGAACGCAACCCGCTGCGTCTGCTTGACTGTAAACAGAACACCTGCCAGCCGATGGCTAACTCTGCCCCGAAGAGCGTGGACTATCTCTGCCCGGCGTGCCAAATGCACTTTGACCAGCTTAAGAACTACCTGAAGGTACTGGAAATCCCCTTTGCCATCAACCACCGCCTGGTACGGGGGCTGGACTATTACACTCGCACCGTGTTTGAAATCGAGCCGAAGGTGGCTGGGTCGCAGGGTACGATTTGTGGCGGGGGGCGGTATGACGACCTCATTGAGGAGCTGGGAGGCAAGCCCACCCCGGCGATTGGTTTTGCCATTGGCATTGAGCGCATCATCCTTAACCTGAAAAAGCAGGGAATTAGCGTCTCACCCCTCCC
>CAZCEF010000140.1:2070-3598 GCA_964497695.1 uncultured Dehalococcoidaceae bacterium
ACACCTCTCATCAAAATCGGCAACATCTACGCCAAATTGGAAGCCCTCAATCCCAGCGGCAGCATCAAAGACCGCATTGCCCGGGAAATAATTGAGGCGGCGGAAAGAAACGGTGAACTTAAAGAGGGCTATACCATCGTTGAAGCCAGTAGCGGCAATACTGGCATTTCACTGGCAATGGTGGCTGCGGTGAAGAGTTACCGGATGATTGTCGTGATGCCAGAGAACATGAGCGAGGAAAGAAAGCAGATGATGCGCGCCCTCGGTGCCGAGCTGGTACTGACCTCCAAAGAGGGTAGCTTGAAGGAAGCGGTCGCAACCGCCGAAGAAATTGCCCGCCGACCCAGGGTCTTCTACGCCCGCCAGTTTAGCAACCGGAACAACATTGTTGCCCAGGAGAAGACCGGCGAGGAAATTCTACGGGAGATTGGTCCGGTGGATGCGGTGGTGGCAGGGGTGGGCACGGGCGGCACGCTGATGGGGATTTCCAACGTTATGAGAAAAGCTAACCCGCGGCTAAAGGTAATTGCCGTGGAGCCGGAAGAGGCGGCGGTGATGGGTGGCATTGAGGCGCCGATTAAAGAGCACAAGATTCAGGGTATTGGTGATGGCTTTATTCCTGAATTGGTGGACATGAGCCGGATTGATGAAGTGATTGCCGTTAAGAGTGAAGACGCCATCAATATGTCACGGCGACTCCTGAAGGAATACGGACTTTTGGTCGGCATAAGTTCCGGAGCCAATACGCTGGCGGCACTGAGAGTCGCCCAAAAGTACCCGAAGATAGCCACCGTCCTGCCTGACCGTGCTGAGCGGTATATCAGCATGGACTTGTTTAAGTGCTGAAGGGGGCAAGCCTGCCCACCTTTCGGATTTCCCCTTGCCAGCCTCTCCATGGGCGCACTATCTGAGAGCCATTTTGAGACTTTTTGAAGCTAAATGATGTTTTTAAGGGAAACGAATCAAAGCTAGTTACGGCTGATTTGTTTTTGAGGTTATGTCTTGATGTTATATAAAGGAAAACAGCTCGCTTACCCCGATGACGGCGATTTTAGCCGAGGGCATGGTGAACTCCTTCCATCCCCTGTTTAGTCTTAGCCACGTGATAACCCTTTGTTTCGGCTGGGGGGAGATGCTGGTATTTGGTTATGAGTTCTGATATTTTGTTTGGCTTCTTCTTTTGTCATCCTAACCTGTCCCCCAGCTTCCCTCTTATTATCCCCCTCTTCGTGATTATAGCAACTGATGAATGGTAGGTGGTACTTTGGTAGTCTTGACAACTAAAATTTGAGTCGGTACTATGATAAAACCTGTAATTGTTTAAGGAGGTGGCGCATGCGAAAAAATAATAGACTGTTTACCTATTTAACCTTGATTATTGTTGGGTTGCTCTTCTTAGGCTCTGTGCCAGCGTTTGCCAAAGACAAGTCTTCTCTGGAAAAGGCAAGAGAGCGTCTGGAGGAGAAACTTGCTGGCATGCCCGGATTTGCCGGAATTGCCCACTCCGAAGAGGAGGGGGAAATCATTG
>CAZCEF010000141.1:0-3544 GCA_964497695.1 uncultured Dehalococcoidaceae bacterium
AATTTAGCGGGGTTATTTTTAAGAATCTATGCTGGCTATGCCCTTGCGGATGGCATATTTTATCAGTTCAGCTCGATTACGCAGGTCAAGTTTTTTCATGACCTCCATGCGATGCCCGTTGACTGTCTTGAGGCTGACACCCAGTGAGTCGGCGATTTCCCGGCTGGTTTTTCCCTCAGCAAACAGCTTAAGAACCTCTTTCTCTCTTGCCGTCAGGCTTTGATATGGGTCATCTTCTGCGGCGTGCAGATATTCCTTAATTATGGCTACCGCTGCGGAAGGGTAGAGAAAAGAGCCTCCCTGGTGCACCGAACGTATGGCAGAGATTAGTTCAGAGCCCAGAGCCTTTTTCGGCAGATAACCGGCTGCACCCACCTTAATTGCCGATACGATGTATTCCCGGTTATTGTGCTGGGTCAATATCAGTACTTTTGATTTGGGGCTCTTCTTCACGATGCGGCGCGTCGCTTCAATACCATCTATTCCAGGCATCCCGATATCCATAATGACCACATCAGGAGCCAGCTCCAGTACTTTCTCCACCGCCTGATTACCTTCCTCCGCTTCCCCCACTATCTCCATATCACTGTGAACACCAAGCAGAGCGCGAATACCATCGCGCAAGATAGCGTGGTCATCGGCAACCAGTATTCTTATCTTGTTCATCAGGCACCTCCAGTTAAAGGGGGATAACGATATTTATTTCGGTACCACGACCTGGCTGGGACTTAATGTCCAACACCCCGTTCAGAAGACCAATTCTCTCCTTCATACCAAGCAACCCCAACCCACGTGGTCTATCCCTGGCACCGATAGCTTCATTAACGTCAAAACCCTTGCCATCATCCCAGATATTTACGGTGATACGGTCCCTTTCAAAACGCAAAGTAATACCGGCGTGTTTGGCGCGGGCGTGCTTGGCAATATTGTAAACGGCTTCCTGAATAACTCTGAAGACGGTTGTCTCCACCGGAGTTGGCAGTCTTCTTTTGCGTCCGGTGGTCTTGAAACTGACCTTGACACCAGAAGCGCCCAGGTTATTGTCCAGTAACCAGTGAGTTGCCGCCACCAGCCCCAAATCATCCAGCAATGACGGGCGGAGTTCGTAAATTATTTTATGTATCTCATCCAGCATGTTGACCGATAGTGCCTGGGAATTTCGCAGAATGGTCTTTATCTTGTCGGCGCTAAGAGGTAACAAGCCGACCGCCGCTTCAAGATTTGCCGTCAGACTGGCGAGAACCTGACTCGTTTCGTCGTGCAGTTCGCGGGCGATTCTTTTTCTTTCCTCCTCCTGAATTGAGAACATGTCCCGCAATAACTCCCCGCGAATTTCTTCCTTTCGCCGGACTTCCTGGTGCAGCTTGGCATTCTCAATGGCAACAGCGATTTGCCCAGCAATGCTCTCCAGCAGTCGCACATTTTCTGGTGAGAATTTGTGGGCTTCACGACTGGCGATGTTAAGGACACCGAGAACCTTGCCTTTGTAGCTTATCGGGACACTGGCAAATGACCTCAGCCCTTCCATGCTGATGAGGTTGGGGTGAGCGGCACGGGAGTCTGCCGAGATATCCTCCACCAGAATAGCCTGCCCGGTCTGGGCGACTCTTCCGGCGATACCTTCGCCCAGTCGGCAGCACACCCCCTGAACATATTGTTCCGACAAGCCACGGTGGACTCGGTAACAAAGCATCTCTTTTTCGGCGTCAAAAAGGAGTATACCACCGATGTCCACCTTTATTATTTGAAGAGCCTTGTCCAGAGCGCTACCCAGAGCGGTATCCAGGTTAGACAAGTCAGGCAGGCGGCTCAAGATTTCCGACACGGAGAGTAGCGAGGATAGTTCTCTTGTCCGCTGCTCCAACTCGCCATAGGAACTGCCGAGCTTGCTCCTCATACCTTCAATGGTTTGGGCGAGGATGCCGACTTCATCTTTCCGTGATACCGTAATCGGGTGAGTCAGGTCCCCTTCGGCTATTCTTTGCGAAGCCGCGGTGAGGAAGCTTATCCGGCGGACGACGTCACGGGTAATTATCGCCACAAAAATTAAGGTCAGGGTGGCTAGTCCTGCCCCGAAGAGGAGTAGATTTTGCTGCAGTTCACGGATAGGAGCAAGGGCTTCTTCTTCCGCCTGACGGATAACGACGCCCCAACTGACGCTGGATAAGGGAACAAAGGCGATGATATCTTTCCTTTCTACCCTTTGAATTGGTTCATGACAGGTATGACAAAGCCCACGGGTTGGTTTTCCGGCAGCAATCAGCGCAGCAAAGCGGCCACTGTGGTCGCTCCTCTCAAACGGAGCTAACTTAGGTCCAGGTTCAGTCCGGGCGACAACCACCCCGTTCTGGTCCACAATCTCAACGTAACCGGTCTGCCCCAGTCTTATCGGCTGAATGAAGCCGCCAATGCTTGACTGGGCTGGGTCAATAGCCACCACAAGGGAAGATTTTTCCTCACCTTGTGTCGGACAGGTAAGTAATACCACCGGGGCATGATTGCACGGTGCCGAAACCAGCCCCGAAACACTCGCTCTGTCCGCTCTCAAGTTTTGATTGACATACACGGAAACATCCCTGCCCACTAACGTTGGGTTAGCTGGCTCACACCAGATAATCTGCCCCTGGTTATCCAGAAAGTAAATACTGTGAGAGTAGATTGACAGCCGGGAGTAGGTCTCCTTAAGCATGTCTATCCTGTCCTGTAGTTTGTCATTGACGCGGTCAACTTCTGCGGTCTGAACGGTATTTTTCAGCACATCCAGAGCGTGCCCCAGCGCTTCATCCAGATAACTGGCAACGAGGCGGGCAGTGGTCATTCGCTCTTCCAGCATTGCTTCCGTAGCCTGGTTCACCGCTCGTATACCCAGGAAGCTGGATATGCCAATTCCCAGGACCAGCCCGACTAAGGTCAGGAGGGCAATCTTTTTTCTCAGGGCGAGGTCAGTCAGGAATTTCATCTTCTTGCCTCCCTTGAGCCAGAGCCCAAGAGGATCCGAGAAGAACCATTGAATAGCCTCCTCAGGTTTGTCCGCCAAGACACCGCTTCAACAAAGCCACCATAATGAAAGCAAAGGGAACAGTAAAGGCAATACTCCTCCTCACCTCAACCCAAAATTCAAGTTACGTTCTCTCTTCAATCCTACTTTGCTACTGGATGACAGGTTAGGCAGGTTTCATTGGTGCGTCCCGCATGGTCGGCGGGATTAGGTTTGACACCGCTGGTTCCGTGACAGAGCAAACAGTCAGCCCGCCCCTCAAGGGTATGTTTCAGTGGCTTACCCACGGCAGTCGGAGCTGGTGCAGGAGACGGCGTTGGTGATGGTGCCGGTGCAGGAGCTGGGGCTGGTTTAGGTGCTGGTGACGGACTTGGTGCTGGCGTTGGAGACGGAGCGGGCGCTGGTGCTGGTTTTGGCGCCGGTGCGGTAGCCCCTCCCCCACACGCCGATAGTAACAGAACAAGGACAATAATTACTGTCAGACTTATTATTAAGACCGCTTTTTTATTCATCTATTGACCTCCTTCAATTAAAGTAAAATCGTGG
>CAZCEF010000142.1:0-3527 GCA_964497695.1 uncultured Dehalococcoidaceae bacterium
CGACAATTGCCCGGGCGAGTCGCGACTACATCAGCTTTTTTATCAACCGTCGCTGGGTGAACAACCGACTCCTAACCTGGGCGGTGGAGGAAGCTTATCACGGACTGTTGCCGACGGGGAAGCACCCAGTGGCGATTATCAACATTTCCCTACCACTGAACGAGATTGACGTTAATATTCATCCGACCAAGAGTGAAGTGAAGTTTCAGAACGAGCCGCGGGTCTTCGTTGCCGTCCAGAAGGCAGTGCGACAGACCCTCGTTGAGCAAATGCCGGTGCCGGAGATTGCCGAGGTGGCGACTGCCTATAAACCGGCAGTGACGGGACATCCGCAGGCGGTGGGCGACATGTTCCCTCAACTGGTAACCCCGTCCAAAGTTGCCCCCACTTTAGTCGTTTCCCTGCCAGCGTTGAGAGTTATCGGACAGTTCATGGCGAGCTACATTGTTACCGAAGGACCCGACGGACTCTACCTTATTGACCAGCATGCCGCTCACGAGAGGGTTTTGTTCGAGAAAGTGCGGGAACAGCACGGCGGGCAAGTTGAAGTGCAGGGCTTGCTTGAGCCGGTGACCTTTGAAGTTAATCCCAGGGAAGAGGCAGTCTTGAAGTCGCACTACACTGAACTGGGGGAGTTTGGTTTCTCGCTGGAGCCCTTTGGCAACCGGACCTATCTGGTGCGGGCGGTGCCGGCGGTACTGAGGAAGGGCGACTGGTCCAGTGTGTTGCGGGAGATACTGGATACCACCGGGGAGAAGAGCAACTGGCGGGAGAAGGTGGTGATTTCCCTTGCCTGTCATGGGGCGGTCAGGGCAGGGGAGGTTCTAAGCGACGACGAGATGCGGGAGCTGGTGCGGCAGCTGGAAAAAACGTCAAGTCCTCACACCTGCCCCCACGGTCGTCCCACCCTAATTCATCTCAGCTCAGGGCAGTTGAGCAAGGAGTTTGGGCGGAGCTAGTCTTGCTTCTGGATTAGCTCCCATCTCACCATGCCGTCCTCAATCAGCTGGCGGATTTTGTTTTCCTGTGGGGTGAGCTGGCTACCGCCGGTCTTGATTTCCATAATCACAATTTCCTTCGGTTCGCCCTGGGCTAAGCCGGGAAAGACAATTAAATCAATCGGACTGCCAATAAAGCGGGCTTCGGTGGGGTCGTATTTGAAGTCGGGGAGATAAGGCGCCAGCTGCTCGGTGAACTTGCCGCCGAGGACAGCCCGACTCTGACTAATGGCGTCCTGAATCGCCTTTTTCCGTCCTTCAATCTCGGCATCGCGCCACTCGCGGAACTTTTGTTCTAGCATAAGCCTGGTGACAAGATAAGTCAGAATGATGGTGAGAAGGATAGCGAGAGTGATTAAAGCGGCTTCCATAACTGCCTCCTTTGCAAGGCTGAACCTATCCCCCTGTCCCTCTCCCTTGAAAAGGGAAGGGCGAGAATATTTTGCCGGAGGGGCTAGCGCCCCTTCGGGCTGCCTCAGCTTTGATGCTAAGTGGGGATTTCAGGAGGTCGGTGGCTGGCTGGTCCCCGGTCTGACCAGGGGGACGCCGGCGGCACAAAGGGGGCAGCTTTGGGGTTGGTAGGTCTGGGTTACGGCACGGTGGCAGGCAAAGAGAGGAACACCGAAGTCAATTTCCTGCTCAGAACGATTGACCAGGACGCCAATACCGATTATTCTGCCGCCCAGTTTGTTGACGGCAGCCATAACTTCGCCAATGGAGCCGCCGGTGGTCAGAATATCATCCACGATGAGCACTCGCTCGCCAGGGTCAATGTTAAAGCCGCGTCGGAAGACCCTTAGGTTGCCTTCCTTTTCGGCGAAGACACTGCGCACACCGAGCTGACGGGCAACCTCATAGGCGATGATGATGCCGCCGGTGGTGGGACCAGCGACCACCCGGACGTTTTGCTTCTGGAAATGGCGGGCAATCATTTGGCAGAGCTGTTCGGTATACTCCGGGAACTGCAGGACGCGGAATTTCTCCCAGTAGACGGGAGAGTGCCGACCGGAGGTGAGCAGGAAGTGCCCCTTGAGCAGGGCGCCCGACTTCTGGAAGATTGCCTCTACGTTTACTGCCATCTCATTCCCTGGTGCGGGCTAACCTCAGACCGACTAAGCGGGCGACCTGATTCAACTGGTGGTAGTCGGGGACAACACCCCATCTTCGGGGGGGCCAGATGGAAATCCAGGCTTTACCAACGATGTTCTCTTTGGGGACCACCCAACCGTTGTGGGAATCGTTGCTGTTATTGCGATTATCACCGAGGACAAAGTAGGCATTCGGTGGGACGGTCTGTTTTTCTACGGTATAACTGGGTGCCTGTCTGATGTACGGCTCGGTTAGTGGGGAACCATTCACGTAGACTTCGCCCTTTTGTATCTCTACCGTGTCGCCGGGAAGACCGATAACACGTTTGATATAGTCTTCGTGCGTGTTGCCCAGCGGCTGGAAGACGATGACATCGCCACGGCGGGGCTCGCCGAGGTAATAGGAGACCTTGCTGACCAGGAGTCGCTGTCCCTCACGCAGGCTGGGCTCCATACTGATACCAACAACAACAAAACTCTGGATGGTGGCTTGAATGCCGAAAAAGATGACTACGGCGAGTACCGCCGTTATCAGAACTTCACGGAAAAAGGCTTTCATATTCTGAAACTCATTATAGCCTATTTGGGTTTGGCGGGGCAATTTAAGGAGGATTAACCTCACCCTTCTCCTATTGTTACTCCCCTTTGTGGACGATTTTCTACCTCTCTGTCTTCATCCACAGCCTCTCGCCATCAGTAATAAATTCTATCGTGCCATCCTCATCAGTGCGGTAGACGTTTTCCTTGCCCAGTTTCAGTTCCAGCCTCTCCAGAACCTCCTCGCTGGGATGGCCGAATCTATTCTCGCCGACGGAAATAACGGCAACTTCAGGATTGACCACCGCCAGAAATCGGGCGCTGTTTGATGTCTTTGAACCGTGGTGGGCAATCTTGTATATGTCACTGGACAGGTCAGCCCTTTGCTGGATGAATAGCGCTTCCGCCTCCTGTCTGATGTCAGCGGTAAACAGGAAGGTAATTGCGCCCGCAGTCAGGCGGAGCACCAGGCTATTATTGTCCAAGTCCGATTCATCTCCAGTGGCAAATACTGCTTGTGGACGCAGTACCTTGATTGTCAGGTCATCTCCCAGCCTGACCTGCTGTCCTGCCTGGGCAAAAATTGGGATGATCCGTTTTGCCGTAATCAGTTTCCGCCACTCATCATACACTGACGAATCATAAGCTAAATCCGGGTAGATTACCTGACTGACCTGATAGCGCTGCAGGACTTCAACCAGACCGGAGAGGTGGTCATGGTGGGGATGAGTCAAAAAGACCAGGTCAATTGCCCTATCCCAGAAAGGCATTTTCTTACCCAGTTCCAGATTTATGGCTTGGGGACTTGGTCCACCATCAATCAGGATTTGCTGGCTTCCTTTTTCAATGAGGATAGCATCGCCTTGCCCGACGTTAAGGAAGCTGACATGGACCGTATTATCGG
>CAZCEF010000143.1:0-3516 GCA_964497695.1 uncultured Dehalococcoidaceae bacterium
TGGCACCCACGCCGCGGATGCCAAACTCACGCAGGACAGGAAAGGCGAAGGACAGTGCGGAAAGGGGTGCAATCAGTAACCCGAAAAGCGCCAGGCTGGGAATGGTCTGGGTGATATTGGCGATAAAGAAGATTGGCTTTTCGGCACGGTGGCTCCTAGCTGACCAGATGCCCAGCGGAATGCCAATCAGAGTGCCGATGGCAACACTGCCGGCAAAAAGCAAGATGTGTTTGATTAGCTCCTGGGTAAAGCGTTCTTCTTGTCCCATAAATTCCTGCATCACCGAGATGTCATTGAACCAGCCTGAGAGGAGAAGTACGATAAAAGTAGTCAGACCACTCCAGGAGATCAGGCTGCGCCAGACGGGTAAGTTAGTCAGGTTTTGACAGACGGCAAAAATCAGGACATAGGCGGAAAACAGGGTGAGCCAGATGCCGGCACCCGGTGCCACGCGGGCGATTGGCGTCGCCGTGGCGTGGAGTCGGCTGGCGGCAAACCCGGCGAAAATGAGCGTGAGAATGATGATAAGGTTGGCTAGAATGCCGAGGAAAATGGAGCGCCGTTTGACCCCAATCAGGCCGAGGACGAGGCAAGCACTCCACAACACAACAAACAGCCCGACGGCACCCCACTCCAGCTCCCACAACTTCAGGCTCACTCCGGCGGCCACGCGACTTGGCTTCAGCGTCAGCCATCCCGGTACCAGGGCGAGCAGGCCGATAATGGTGCCGGTGACAGCCACACTGGCCGGGGCGAATGACTGCTGAGGTGTCTTTGCTGTGCTCACCAGGCCTGTACCTCAATAGAAGAGGGGCGTCAAAAGGGGCGGATTAAGGGCGTGCTCTTAAGTAACCACAATCCTGTTCTTCGGTTCTGCCACAACCTCACCGATAATCGCCGCATCTGCCATGCCAGCACGCTGTAGCTGTTTCAACAGACCGCTGGCTTTGTCTCTTGGCGCGGAAATGAATAGACCGCCAGAAGTCTGCGGGTCGAAGAGAATGTCCGCCAGATAGCCGGGGACGCTCGGGCTGATTTCGACCATCGGCTGGCGGAATTCGCGGTTGCGGTTCAGTCCGCCGGGAATCATACCCATCTCGGCGAATCCTCTGGCTTCCACGAAGAGCGGCACTGCGGAGGCATTGATGACCATACCCACCGCGCTGTTTTCAATCATCTCGCAGGCGTGGCCCAGCAAGCCGAAGCCGGTGATATCCGTGCAGGCATTGACGCCCACTGCCATCATCAGTTCGGAGGCTTTACCGTTAAGCGTAGACATGCTCTTCACAATCTTGGCTAGGGTGTGCTCTTCGGCAATGCCTTTCTTAAGAGCGGTGGCGATAATGCCGGTGCCCAGCGGCTTGGTCAGGATGAGCTGGTCGCCGACTTTAGCCGTGTTGTTGCGGACTACCTTGGCAGGGTGAATGGTGCCGGTAACGGCGAGCCCGTATTTTAGCTCGGGGTCGTCAATGCTGTGTCCTTTGACGAGGAGCACGTCCGCTTCTCGCATTTTGTCCAGTCCCCCCTCCAAAATAGAACGCAGGATGGAAATGTCCATCGCATTAATCGGAAAGCAGACGATATTCATCGCTAGGAGCGGTTTCCCGCCCTTGGCGTAGACATCACTCAGTGCGTTCGCCACGGCAATTTGCCCGAAGTCATAGGGGTCATCAACGATGGGCGTGAAAAAGTCCACCGTCTGAACGAGCGCTAGCTCGTCAGTCAGCTTGTAAATGCCGGCATCCTCCATCTCCTCTATCCCGGCAATTAGGTTGGGGTGGCGTGGGAAGGGTAAACCGTCTAATGCTCTGGCTAGGTCGCCCGGACCTATTTTGCAGGCTCAGCCGGCGCCGTGCACTGTTTCGGTGAGGCGGGGTCTTTTTTCGTTAGCCATTAATCCGTCCTTCTCAACATTATAGCTGTATTATACCCAGTAAATAGCCCGCCCTCAACTCTTATTTCGTTTAGCTCTCTTCTCTTTCTTTCCCACCTTCACTAAATGAATTCGCTAAGAAGGCTTTCCACCTGCCTCGGGTCCAGCTTATGTTTGACCAGCGGTCCCGCCTTCAAGGCCGGTAGCTGGTCTTCAAAGGTGGGGCGCTCCTTTCGGTAGATAACACCGATGGGTATTCTATCTCCCCATTGCTGAGCTCTCTCAAAAGCTAATGTCTTATTGCCGGGATCATAGTCATCCCCCAGCTTATAAACCCGCTCCCGGTACCAGGCATAAGTGTTCTTGAAGTTGAAGGAGGGACAGGGCTGGAGGACGTCAATGAGGGCAAAGCCGCGGTGCTTGATGCCCAATTTAATCATCTGAGTCAGGTGCTCAATATCCCCGGCAAACGCTCGGGCAGCAAAGCTGACATCAGCGGCAATTGCCAGGGCAATCGGGTTGACAGGTAAGGGGGCGCCCTGGGGGGTGGACTTGGTAACAAAACCGGCATCGCTGGTTGGGGAAGTCTGTCCCTTAGTCAGCCCGTAGACCTGATTATTGTGGACGAGGTAAGTAATCTGGTGGTTGCGCCGCACCGCATGTAGAAAATGGTTGCCACCTTCGCCGTAAGCATCACCATCACCACTGACGGCAATCACGATAAGCTCGGGGTTGGCGATTTTGGCGGCGATAGCGGGGGGGACGGGCCGACCGTGCAACGAGTTGAAGATGTTGCCTTTCATGTAGTGGGGTAGTTTGCCCGCCTGCCCGATGCCTGAGACAAGGAGAAGTTGGTGCGGGGCGATACCCAGTTCTACCAGAGCTCGCTTCATCGCGGTCAGGATACCGAAGTTACCACAGCCCGGACACCAAGCGGACTTTATTCCAGCGTAATCAGCAATCGTTACCATTATAAGTAGCCCTCCTTTTTCATCTGCGCAATGATAAAGGCAGGTGTTATGGGACGACCGTCAAACTTCAATATTTTGCCATCAACTTGCTTCCCCGTCTCCGCCCGCAGGAGGTGGGCGAGCTGGGCAGTGGCGTTACTCTCAACGGTATAGATGCTCTTGGCGTTATTGAGAACATTGGTGGTAGCTTTGGTGGGGAAGGGCCAGATTTCATTGAAGTGGACGAGGTTGACATTAACCTTTTCGTTACACAAAATGTCCACTGTTTCACTTAAAGCACCATAAGTGCTCCCCCAGCCAATGAGCGTGGTTCTAGCTTTTTTTGTACCATAGAAGCGGGGTGAGGCAATCTCAGCCTTAAGCCCGTCCATCTTGCGTAGTCGCTTGGCAACCTGCTGGGCTCGGTCTTCAGCGCTTTCGGTCAGATGCCCTTCCTCGTCATGCTCATCGCAGTCGGTAACCACAAGGGCTCTGCCCAGTCCCGGGAAGGCGCGCGGCGAGACGCCGGACGGGGTCACTTTGTGGCGCTGGTACTGTGCCGGGTCGCCCATACCGTCAGTAAAAATTTCGCCTCTATCAATGGTTATTTTAGAAACGTCCGGCTTTTCTATGGTGTCATAAGAAGTCGCCAGATGATGGTCAATCAGAACGAGCGCCGGCGTTTGATACTTC
>CAZCEF010000144.1:0-3432 GCA_964497695.1 uncultured Dehalococcoidaceae bacterium
AGAGCACCTGACTTTTAATCAGGTGGTCGCAGGTTCGAGACCTGCACGGCTCACTAAAATGTCAAAAAATTTTGTTAGTATTGCTTCGGGAGGGTGTTATGGAAAGAAGACTTTACCGCAGTCGGACTGACCGGATGATATGGGGGGTGTGTGGGGGGCTAGCCAAATATTTCAATATTGACCCGGTTATTGTCAGAATTGTTTTCGTGGTGTTAGCGTTAGCCAATGGCATAGGTATTCTGGCTTATATTATTCTGGCAATTGTCGTGCCGCTGGAAGGTTCAGCGACTACCACACCCAAGGAGGTCGTCAAAGAAAACATTGCGGAGTTGAAGGAGACTGCCACCGAGTTCGGCAAGGAGGTCCGTGCCACCTTCACTGCTGAGGAGAAAGAAGCCAAATCAGAGCTAGAGAAAGTCGGCGGTAGTCGTCGTGCCAGTGTCTTCTTCGGTGCAGTCCTCATTGTCCTCGGCGCTATCTTCCTACTGGGCACCTTAAATATCTTCTGGTGGTTCCGCTGGGGCTACCTCTGGCCGCTGGTACTCATTGCCGTGGGCTTGATTGTTATCTTTAGCGTCCGGAGAAAGTAGCCATGGCAGAAGAAAAGCCGCAACGGAGGGATGCCTGCGTACCATTCTGGGGTATTTTCTTTCTGTTCCTCGGCATTGTCTTCCTCCTGCAAACGCTCAATGTTCTCCCCTGGGGGCTATGGCGCACTCTCGGGCGTTTCTGGCCCGTTATACTCATTGCCCTCGGTATCTGTCTCGTTATGAGGCGGTTCAATGTCTGGCTGGTCAGCCTCATTATCTTCGCGCTCTTCTTTGGTTCGCTGGGTATTGCTTACTGGCAGTATGAACCGACCCGGATAGAGCAACCCGGCGCAATGAGCTACTCTGAGCCGCTGGACAATCTGAAAAAGGCTCAGGTTGATATTGATTTTGCGGCGGGTAACCTGAATTTGGGTAGTCTTCCCAGTGGTACGCCCAATCTTATGGAGGCAAACACCAGAGTGGACTTTCGGCGGCAGGACAGCGAAGCGAAGGTATCCTTGAGTCGGAGCGGGGTGGGGTGGCCCTTCTGGGATGAGGGGCGAGACCGATGGTGGGTTAATTTTACTCAGAATGTGCCACTCGTGATGAATGCCAAGCTGGACATGACGAACACTGTCTTTGATTTGAGCCAGCTTCAGGTGACCGAACTTAAGATTGATGCTGACCTGACCAACTGCAATGTGAAAATACCTTCTTCGGGCGTGACATCGGGCTATATTAAGGTTGACCTGACCACCCTTGAGCTTATTATTCCGGAGGGGGTCGCCGCCAAGATGAAAATTCAGGCAGACCTGACTCCTTTAACGGTGAATGAGGGGCGCTTCCCGAAAAAGGGTGACTACTACATCTCGTCGGATTACGAGACTGCCCGAAACAGGGTTGAGCTGGAAATAGATGCCGACCTTAGTACGGTACAGGTGAAATGAAAAATCCGGTGCTTATCACGATGCTGGTTATTGCTCTGCTTCTCTTAGGGGGATTCCTCGCCATCGTAGTGTTTGCTAATGTTTTTGAGCGAGAAGCAGCCTTTACTACAGCTCCTATCCCTCAGCCTCAGCCTGCTCCCACCCCAGCGCCGACCCCTGCCCCAGCCTCAGCGCCAGTACCCGCCCCATCCGGTTCGAGCTTTGAGGGCAAGCTAAAGAGCTTGGAGCAGACCGTCAATCAGGTGCGCACCACCGGTCAGGCGCAGGAGGTCACCATCGTCCTGACTGAGGCTGAGGTAAACGACCAGGCAACAAAGACACTGGCTCAATCACCCCAGCCGCCCGATTCACCGTTTAAAGTACTGAGTGTCCGCGTTGACCTCAAGCCAGATAATAACTTAAACGCTGAGCTGCAAGCCCAAGCCATGGGTTTCAATGTCCCGATAAAAGTCGGGCTAAACGCTGGCGTGAAGGAGGGCAAACCCGATGTCAAGATAACCGGAATTAACTTCGGCATGCTCCCGGTGCCCCAGACGATGAAAGACCAGATTGCCGCGGCGATTGCCCAGAATATTAACGATTTGGTGGTTCAGATGACCCAGGGCGGGGTCGGGGGTGGCGTCGCCTTTGAATTCAAGTCTATTACAATTCGCGAAAGTGATATGACCATAGTTGCCCTTATCAAACCGGCTTGAGTCTATATCGCTGAAGGAGCGAGTCCAATTGTCTGACGAAGAATATATGAGCTTAGCTTTGAGATTAGCCAGGAAGGGGCTGGGGAAAACCAGCCCCAATCCCGTGGTGGGGGCGGTTGTCGTCAAAGACAATCGGATAATCGGCAGGGGGTATCATCATTACTTCGGCGGCGACCACGCCGAAATTGATGCTTTCAAGAACACAAAAGAAAGTCTCAAAGGAGCGACTCTTTATGTCACACTGGAACCCTGCTGTCACCAGGGTAAGAAGACTCCGCCCTGCACCGATGCCATCATACGGGAGAAAATCGGGCGAGTTGTTATCGGCACAAAAGACCCCAACCCCAAAGTCAGCGGCAAAGGGATAAAGATATTGAATGAGCATGGTATTGAGACTAAAGTGGGGGTGCTGGAAAAAGAATGCTTGGCTCCGAATGAAGTCTACATCAAATATATGTCTACCGGCTTTCCCTTTGTTACGCTGAAGTTTGCTCAGACCTTGGATGGCAGGATTGCTACCGCCACTGGCGATTCAAAGTGGATAAGCTCGGAGCCGTTCCGCCGACTTGCCCATAGACTGCGGGCGGTTCACGACGCGGTTATGGTCGGGATAGACACCGTTCTGACGGATGACCCTGAGCTTACCGTGCGGCTGGTCAAAGGCAGAAACCCAACGAGGGTAATTCTGGACTCAAAACTCAGAATTCCACTGAATGCCAAAGTTATTACGACTGCTGACTTGGCACCGACGATTATCGCCACAACCTCCCCGGCTGATGAAAAGAAAGCGCCCCAGCTGCGTGAGACAGGAGCAGAAGTGCTTGAGGTTCAGGCAGATGCAGCAGGCAAGGTTGACCTCAGGGAATTACTCAAGTTGCTCGCCAGGCGCCATATTTCCTCGGTTCTGGTGGAAGGTGGGAGTGGGGTGATAACAGCTTTCCTGTGCCAGAAGCTGGTGGACAAACTTGTCGTCGCTGTAGTACCAAAAATAATGGGAAGGGGAATTGAGGCGGTGGGGGATTTGAACATCAGGGAAGTCAGTCAAGTTTTGAAGCTGGATTTCAGGAAGGTCTACCGGGTGGGGGAGGACGTGGTGATTGAAGCTAAAATTAATACCTGCGACTTAACCAAGTAATAAGGGCAGGAGGTGCTATGATGAAGCCATGGGCAATCATTATAATCACTACTTTGGTTGCGCTTCTGGCGGGGGGAGGCGTCTTCAGCTGGACAAAAATAATCTCCTTGACAGAAAAAATTTAT
>CAZCEF010000145.1:0-3427 GCA_964497695.1 uncultured Dehalococcoidaceae bacterium
AGATTTGACCTTTTCCACGGCGGTTATCCGTTTATTCACGAGTGGGCAACCCTGGCGAAAAACTTTGCCAATGTCTATGCTGACCTTGCCTGGGTGCACATTATTTCCCCCGAGATTGGCAGACAGCAACTCCACGAACTTATCGAGACTGTTCCCGGTAATAAGATAATGGCTTTTGGCGGCGATGCCATTACTGTGGAAGCCGCCTATGCCCATTCCCGAATGGCGCGCCAGGTGGTCAGCCGCGTCCTCTCCGAAAAAGTCGCCGAAGGCTATCTGAAGGAAGATGAAGCCATCACCCTCGCCCGGAAAATACTGAGGGATAATCCGGCGGCACTATTTAAGCTGTCCGTCCCCGTTAGTTGATAAAGACGCAAAATTATTTCTTGACGGAATAACTTGAGATGGCTATAATGTGGGGTGATGTGCGGTGGGGAGGTGGCACAGAAGGAGATGATGCTATTTGGCAGAGGTAGTAGCTGGCGAGAATGAAAGCTTTGAGAGTTTGCTCAAGCGCTTCAACAAAAGAGTCCAGCAGGCAGGTATTCTTTCCGAACTGCGCCGGCGTGAGCACTATGAAAAGCCTAGCGTTAGACGCAAGCGGAAGAAAGCCGCCAAGCGACGCAGTATCGCCAAGGCAATGAGAAGATAAAGACCTCCTGGTTAAAGAAGTGCGGATGGGTGGGGAAAAGCAGGAAGTGTATCGGGCTATATGGCAAGTGGCGCCGAACTGAAACAAAAGCTAAATGATGACCTCAGACAAGCCTTGAGGGATGGCAACAAGGCAAAAGTTGCTGCCATCAGACTTCTCTTATCCGCGATTAAGAATGCCGAGATTGCCCGAATGGGAGCTCTGGAAGAGGCTGATATCTTTGGCGTTATTGCCAAGGAAATAAGACAGCGCCAGGAGAGCATCGAAGCCTTCAAAAAGGGCAATCGGCAGGACCTGGTGACTCAGGAAGAAGCCGAAATGGCAGTTTTGCAGTCTTATATGCCCAAGCAGATGACCCGCGAGGAGATTATCGCTGAAGCGCGTAAGGTCATCGCTGAGGTGGGTGCTGCGGGTCCTGCGGATAAGGGCAAAGTAATGCCCAAGCTTATTGCTACGCTGAAGGGCAGGGCGGATGGTCGCGAAATAAACGCCGTAGTCACCGAATTGCTTTCTTCATCGGCATGATGAGATCTTTGAAGAATGGAGCAGTTACAAATAGAGGGGCACACCAGCCCCTCTTTCCATCTCTGAGGGTAGGTTAAGCAATGCACCGGATTGAAGTTCGCTTAAAGAGCCATTTGCCTGATGCCCGTGGCCAGGGTCTGGTCAAAGACATCCATGACCTCGGCATAACCTCCGTCGCTGATGCCCGCTTGGCGG
The DNA here is from genome assembly GCA_964497695.1 of uncultured Dehalococcoidaceae bacterium. Classification (GTDB taxonomy): domain Bacteria; phylum Chloroflexota; class Dehalococcoidia; order Dehalococcoidales; family RBG-16-60-22; genus JBGOXU01. The sequence goes on from CAZCEF010000145.1 coordinate 1,373, forward strand.
ATATTTACTGGCTGGACGCCGATTTATCGGCGGATGACCTGGACTTGGTCTGCCGGCAGGCACTGACTGACCCCATCACCGAGGAATATTCCACGACGGCCCGCCGGGTCAAACGCGGTGTGCTAACGCATTCGGTAGAGGTGGCTTACCGACCCGGAGTCACCGACCCCGTGGAAGCCTCAGTCCTGAAGGCTATCAGCGATTTGGGTGTGGCAGGCGTCACACGGGTCAAAACTTCCCGACTTTACCTCATCGAAGGCAAACTGACCGGAAAACAGCTCGATACTATCTGTAGCCGTTTACTGGTCAACCCGATTATCCAGCACGTCGTTGAGGGGGAGCACATCGTCTTCCCGGAAAACCCCCAGTACCAGTTCAAGCTGGAGACGGTTGATATTTTCACCGGCAACACAGCGGAACTCGCCCGCAAGTACGGTTTTAGCCTGGAAGAATTCGAAGCTATCATTGACTACTACCAGCAACAGAAGCGCAACCCGACCGACGTTGAGCTGGAGACACTGGCGCAGACCTGGTCGGAGCACTGTGTCCACAAGACTTTCAAAGGTAAAATCAAGCTCGGCGATAAGGTTGTGGACAACTTGCTCAAGAGCACGGTGATGAAGGCGACCAAAGAACTGAATAAGCCCTGGTGCCTCTCCGTGTTTATGGACAATTCCGGGGTGATTGATTTTGACGGCCGCTGGGCGCTGTGTTTCAAGGTGGAGACACATAACCACCCCTCCGCCGTTGAGCCTTATGGCGGCGCGGCAACGGGTATTGGCGGTGTCGTCCGCGACCCTCTCGGCACGGGTCTGGGCGCCAAACCGATTCTCAACACGGACGTTTTCTGCTTCGGGCCGCCGGACCTACCTTACGAAAAGTCGCCCCGGGGCGTCCTGCATCCCCGCCGCATGTTCAAGGGCGTGCGCGCCGGAGTGGCCGACTACGCCAACCGACTCGGTATACCCACGCTGAACGGTGCCATTCTCTTTGATGAAAGGTACGTGGCTAATCCGCTGGTCTACTGCGGTACGATGGGCTTGATACCCAAGGCGGTTGCCCAGCGCGGTCAGCATCAGCCCGGCGACCTTGTTGTGGTGGTGGGTGGTCGGACGGGGCGCGATGGCATTCACGGCGTTACCTTCGCTTCGGAGCAACTGACTGATGAATCGGCGACCAAGTCCTTCAGCGCCGTGCAGATTGGTAATCCCATCGTCGAAAAGAAAATGCTTGATGTCATCCTCCAAGCACGGGAAAAAGGGCTTTACTCAAGGATTACCGATTGTGGTGGTGGGGGGCTTTCCTCAGCAGTCGGGGAGATGGCTGCCGAGACCGGCGTCCGCGTCAATCTGGAGAAAGTGCCCCTGAAATACGCCGGCCTTACCTATTCCGAAATCTGGATATCGGAATCGCAGGAAAGAATGCTGCTGGCGGTCCCGCCGGACAAGGTCGACCAACTGCTCTGTCTCTTTGCCGGCGAGGACGTGGAAGCTACCGTCATCGGTGAGTTCACGGATGACCATCGTCTCCGCCTCTACTATCAGGGCAACCCGGTGGGCGATTTGGCAATGGACTTCCTGCATAAGGGCTATCCCCAGGTAAACCGGGAAGCGGTCTGGACGCCGCCCCGGCACCCCGAACCCGATTTTGCTCCACCCGACGACCTGAGTCAGTCTCTGCTTGATGTCCTCAGTGCCTGGAATGTCTGCAGTAAAGAATGGGTCATCCGCCAGTATGACCACGAGGTGCAGGGCGGCAGTGTGCTGAAGCCTCTGGTGGGCAAGGCGAATGATGGTCCCGGTGATGCCGCCATTGTGCGCCCGCTCCTTGATTCCGATATGGGCGTGATTGTCTCGAACGGCATCAATCCGAACTACAGCGATATCGACCCTTACTGGATGGCGGCTTCGGCGATTGACGAAGCCCTGCGACAGATTATTGCCGTGGGCGGCAATCTGAAGAAGGTCGCCCTGCTCGATAACTTCTGCTGGGGCCGGACGAGTCGTGGCGAGATGCTGGGGGCGCTGGTGAAGGCGGCGCAAGCCTGCTACGATA
>CAZCEF010000146.1:0-2082 GCA_964497695.1 uncultured Dehalococcoidaceae bacterium
ATAAGCATCACGATGCCCATACTGAGCATGTTGCCAATCAGTCGCATTGTGCCCAGCGTTGCTGAAGATATTCCGTAAAACCTCTTTTCCACTGAGCTCATAACAGCATTCGTATTGGGAGAAGAGAAGACGGCAAAACCGATACCCAGCACAATCAGACCAAAGATGATGACATTGAGACTCGTATTGGCGCCCAGGAAGATAAAGAAAAGAAGTCCTGAAAAGGTCACCGTCATGCCGATTGTGGCGAGTAGCTGTGGTTCAAACCGGTCGGAAAGTCGGCCCGCAATAGGCGAAATGAGGGACATGATTATTGGCTGGGAGACTAGGATAAGTCCGGCGTTCTGCGGGCTGAGTCCTTTGGTATATTGCAGGTAAAGACTCAAAAGGAAGCCGACGGCGAAGGTTGAGCAATAGTTTATCAGTGCGGCGATATTGGAAAAGGTAAAGACGGTGTTATGTCTGAAAAGCGCCATGTTAAAGACGGGACAGCTAACTCGCGCCTCCCACTTGCCGAATGTCCAGATTCCGACGACACCCGCCACGATGAACCATATCGCTGACAGGTCCGGCAGTAATGAGATACCGTACATGATGGCGGCAAGAGTGATGCCATAAATTGCGGAACCAACAAAATCAAATTTTTCTCCCTGTGCTCCCATCCACTCTCCCTTGAGTTTCCAGACGATTAGAGTGATTACCAGCAGACCCAGTGGTACGTTTACCAGGAAGATACTCCGCCAGCCGAAGTGTTCGGTTAAGAACCCACCCAGAAAAGGACCAAAAGAAAGCCCGGCATACACTGCAGCGACATTAATGCCCAGAACTCTGCCTCTCTCTTGCGCCGGGAACACCGAGGTCAGGATGGCGACTCCGGTACCGAATATCATGGCGCTGCCAATTGCCTGCAGGATCCGGAACGAGAGCAGAGTTATTACCGAATTCGTAAGCGCTAAGAGGAAGGACGAGAGCGTAAAAATAGCGATGCCCCAGGTGAAGATGCGCTTGCGACCGTATATATCCGCCAGCCGACCAAAGGGAACGAGGAATATGGCGGCGGAGAGAAGGTATGATTGTGCCACCCAGCTCAATAAGATAGCATCCATTGAGAAATCTGTGCCAATCCGGGGCAGGGCGATATTAATGGAAGAGCCCATGAAAGGAGTAAGGAAGGCAGCCGTCGTGGAAATAACCAGTGCCGCCCCTTTGCTGGCATCATAAGCCGAGTTAAGTTTGTCTTTCATATTTGAACAGATGAATTTCCGGATGCCGTGATGGCGGCACGCGAAAGTGCGGAGTTTATCTTGCTCGTCTGAACAAAATTCTAACGGCTGGGTCGGCGAGTGTCAAACTTAGCTTCAAGGAATTCATATGACAGTAACGCTGCCGGGTTAATTTATTGTATGATTTATGGTGATTGTCCAGGATGACGGTATGAAAACTAGTGATTTTGACTATTATCTCCCCACCGAGCTTATTGCCCAGACCCCAATTGAGCCCAGAGACCACTCCCGGCTGATGGTCGTGGACCGGTCAGATGGCACTATTTCTCATCATAAATTCTTTGAAATCATTGATTACCTGCGTGGCGGCGACGTCCTGGTTTTTAATGACAGCCGTGTTATTCCGGCACGACTGACCGGAAAACGGGCTGGTACTGGCGGCAAGACGGAAATCCTTCTCCTGCGCCGACTTGAGACAAATCTCTGGGAAGCCTTAGTCAAGCGCAGTAAGCGGCTGAAAGCTGGCAGTCAGGTTGAAGTCGTTGGTTCCTCTGCAGAAACAGAAGTTCTGGCGGAGGTGCTGGGGGAGGGACAGGGCGGTGTCAAAACTTTGAGGTTCTCCGATGAGACATTATTGCTGGAGTTGGGGGAGATACCTTTGCCCCCCTACATCCACACCCCCCTGACAAGTCACGAACGTTACCAGACGGTCTACGCACGGGTGGCGGGTAGCGTCGCTGCGCCCACTGCCGGCTTGCATTTCACCCCGGAACTACTGGAAAAAATTGAGCAAAAAGGAGTCCAGTGCCTCTTCGTCAGCCTGCACATCGGGCTGGACACCTTCAGCCCCATCCGGGAG
>CAZCEF010000146.1:2182-3305 GCA_964497695.1 uncultured Dehalococcoidaceae bacterium
ACCGGCTGGGATGCGGTGATACTCTGGCGGCGCTACCAGCGTTATGGCGATGAGAATGCCTTAGCGCTGCTTTTGCGCTACAATAAGGAAGACACGATGAATTTAAAAGTCCTGAGAGAGAGGCTGAGTGAATTTTAGTTCTAGAGCAAGGAGGCTGAAATGGCACTCACATTAGACAAAATCAAAAGGGTAGGGGTGGTAGGGGCGGGGCTGATGGGGCATGGCATCGCTCAGGTATATGCTCAGGAAGGTTATCCGGTAGCCATAACTGATGCTTCAAAAGAGGCTCTGGCTGGCGTCAAGAATCGGATGAAGGCGAACTTGGAGACGATGGCGCAGGGCGGGCTGTTCCCCAAGAGCCAGGTTGAGGTAATCCTGAGCCGGGTTACCGTAGTTGACTCTCTGGACAAGGCGGTGCGGGATGCCGACTTTGTTACTGAAGCTATCTTTGAAAACCTGGAGATGAAGAAAATCGTTTTCCGCGATATGGAGAAGTTCTGCTTGCCGGAGACGATTCTTGCCAGCAACACCTCCTCCTTCCCGATGACTGAGATTTCACGTCTGATGCAGCGACCAGAGCGAGCTGTCGTTACTCACTGGTCAAACCCGCCTTATTATGTGCCGCTGGTAGAAGTTGTCCCTGGCAAAAAGACTTCCGAGGAGACCACTCAAACTGCCTATGACCTCCTGCTCAAAGTGAAGAAAGTGCCGGTAAGGCTGAAAAAAGAAATCATCGGTTTCATCCTGAACCGTGTCCAGGTAGCCATGAACCGTGAGGTTTACTACCTTGTGGAGCAAGGTGTTGTCAGTCCGGAGGATATGGACAAAGCGATGATGACATCGCTCGGTTTCCGCCTGCCATTTCAGGGTCCCCTTCAGGTCAGAGACCTCGCCGGGCTGGAAGTAACGCTCAAGGTGGATGAGGTGCTTCTGGGCGAAATCAATTCCTCCACTGAACCCAGCAAATTGCTCCGGGAGAAGGTCGCCCGTGGGGAGGTTGGTGCCAAGAGTGGCAAAGGCTTCTTTGAGTATACGCCGGAGTCGCTAGCGAAGGTTATCCAAGAGCGTGACCGTCACTTTATCAGCCTGCTCAAGGAGCTATACCTCAAGTGAAGCTGAGACT
>CAZCEF010000147.1:0-3299 GCA_964497695.1 uncultured Dehalococcoidaceae bacterium
CCCGACACGCGGTTTAGGAAACCGCTGCTCTATCCTTCTGAGCTACAGGGGCACGCAAGTATATTCTAGCGCTAATTTCTCTCACTTTTCAATGAATAGTAATCCCCCCATCCACAAACAGAACCTGCCCGGTCATGTAATCAGAAGCGTCCGAGGCAAGGAATACCGCTGCCCCGGCACAATCTTCCGGGAAGCCCTCCCGCCCCTTCGGGATGCTGGCAATTATCTCCCGCTTCCGCTCCGGGTGCTCGGCATAGAACTGGCGGTTACGCTCAGTGATGGTTAGCCCGGGGGCAATAGTGTTGACGTTAATATTGTACTTCGCCCACTCCAAAGCGAGCGACCTGGTCATGTGGTTAACTCCAGCTTTGGCAATGGCATAAACCGAGAGTGGAACCTCCGCCACTTGCGAGACGATAGAAGAGAGATTGATTATCTTGCCTTTCTTCTGTTTTATCATCTCCCGCGCCGCGAACTGGGCACAGAAGAAGTAACCTTTGAGGTCAATTGACATAATGTAGTCCCAGTCAGCTTCGGCAATTTCGATGGCAGGCTTTCGGATGATAACAGCGGCGTTATTGACCAGTATATCTATTTTGCCGAATTGGCTGATAACCCTATCAACTAGCTGAGTAATAGAGGACAGATGGCTAATGTCAACGTGGATTGCCATTGCTTTAAGCCCTTCCTTTATAAGCGCTTCCGCTGCCTTCTGCCCTTCAGCGACCCGGCGATTGGCAATAACGATGCTCGCCCCGGCGCGTGCCAGACCTTGGGCAATAGCTAACCCTATTCCTTGGTTACCGCCAGTGACAATGGCAACTCTTCCCGAAAGGTTGAATATTTCCATATTCTATGGAGTAACTTTGATATTAGCCAGGCTGATATCGTGCTGGCAGATGAGGATATTGGCAAGTCCCTTGATACGCAAAGCGCTCTCGTAGGATGCCATCAAATCAGTATGGGTGCCCGGGGCGATAATTGGCGAATAGGCTTTTATGTCGTCCGGCGGGTTAAAGTTATCTGTGATGCAGCAGAAACCAGAGATGACCGCTTTACCCTTTGTGGTGTTGATAGCGACCGCTTGACTGCCGGGAGAATGTCCGGGGACCAGGATTAGCTCTATCCCCGGCTCAACTTCGTAATTGCCCTTCACCACTATGAAATGTAAGTTGAGATAGAGTTCTTTCTTGTAACTCAAACCAGTAATCGGATGAGGTGCCAGCGCGAATTTCAGCTCGTCTTCCTGCACGATGACCCTTGCCTTTTGGCACTTGCTGGTATTGCTGCAGTGGTCCCAGTGGAGGTGGGTCTGAATCACTAGGTCAATATCCAGGGGCGTAAGCCCGACCGTTGATAAGGCTTTTTCAAAAGTCTGGACTTCTTCGGCAGGGAAGCCACGGAAAGTCGTTGCCATTTTGGCATCTGCCCCGGTATCAACCAGTATCTTTTGGTCAGTTCCCTCAATGAACCAGCTAATGACTGGTACCATTATCTTGTTGCCGTAGTTGTAGCGGTAGGTGAGAATTCCCTGGTCTAGTTCCATTTTGGTCAGCACGAGAGGTCGGATACGGTAGGTTTTCATAACTTTTGTCCTCCTCGCCGGTGTTACCCCGAATTTTATATCAACTGACTTGACAAATACAATTTGGTCAAATAAAAATTAGCCGTTAAGCTTTGTTAGGGGGATTATTGATTTGAAATACTCCTTTCCATCACGTCGCTCGGCGGTGATGAGCACGAGGGGCATCGTGGCGACGAGCCAGTCCCTCGCTGCCCAGGCTGGCATAAGCATGCTACAGCAGGGCGGTAATGCGATTGATGCTGCCATTGCCACTGCCGCGGCGCTCAATGTGGTGGAGCCGATGTCAACCGGGTTAGGTGGGGATGCCTTCGCCCTCGTCTATCTAAGTAAGAGTAAAGAGCTTAAAGCCCTGAACGCCTGTGGTCGTGCGCCTTCCGGCGCAAGTTTAGCCGCAATGCAAAGGCTGGGCTATAAATCAATGCCCGCAACGGGCATTCATTCGGTTACGGTGCCCGGAACGCTGGATGGCTGGTGCACTTTGCTGGAGACTTGCGGGACAATGAGCCTGAAAGAGGTGCTGGCTCCTGCCATCAGACTTGCGGAAGAGGGCTTTCCGGTCACCGAGGTAATCAGCCACTGGTGGCAGGTGCATGCGGAGAAGCTAAGGCAAAACGCGAGCGCTGTGCGCACCTACTTGCCGAAGGGCAGGGCGCCGGAGGCGGGGGAAATCTTCCAGCAGCCCGACCTGGCAAATACGTCTAAGGCGCTTGCGCGCGGGGGCAGGGAGGTCTTCTATGAGGGAGAGCTTGCTGACGCCATCATTACCTGCTCGGAAGCTAACGGCGGATTTTTCACCAAGCAGGACCTGAAAGACCACAAATCAACATGGGTGAGGCCAATCAGTATCCACTACCGCGGCTATGACATCTACGAGTGCCCGCCCAATGGGCAGGGGCTGATTGTCCTCCTCGCCCTTAATATCTTGAAAGGTTTTGACCTCGGGTCACTGGGGCACAATTCGGCGGAGTATCTGCACCTGCTGATTGAAGCCATCAAACTCGCCTTTGCTGATGGCGACCAGTACATCGCCGACCCTGATTTTGCTGACATCCCACTCCAGGGTCTGCTCTCCAGGGCCTATGCCGAGAAGAGACGCCGCCTCATCTCTGATACGGCAATCTCAGTGCCCGCTGCCGGCATACCCGAAGACGGCGATACCATCTATCTCGCCGTAACCGATAGCGAGGGTAACAGCGTCTCGTTTATCAATAGTCTGTATAACGCCTTCGGCTCTGGGGTAGTGGTAGAGGGGACAGGCATCTGCCTGCAGAACCGGGGCACGCTCTTTTCCCTTGCGCCGGGGCACCTCAATTGCATTGCCCCACACAAACGACCCTACCACACCATTATTCCGGGGATGGTCTTTAAGAGCGGCAGACTGCTTTATACCTTTGGGGTGATGGGTGGGTTCCAGCAGCCGCAGGGGCATGTCCAGCTCCTGCTCAACCTCATCGATTTTGGGATGGGGGTGCAGACGGCACTGGACGCGCCGCGGTTCCGCTATTTTCCCGGGCGTGGCTGCGCCTTTGAACTAGGCATTCCGGCGGAAGTGATTGCCGACCTGAAGAAACGGGGCCACCCGATTGTAACTTTGGACGACCCCTATTCGCAGCAATTCGGTGGGGGACAGGTCATTATGATAAATCCGGAAAACGGCGCTTACATCGCTGGCTCTGACCCCCGTAAGGATGGCTGTGCCATCGGGCTGTAACTA
>CAZCEF010000148.1:0-3299 GCA_964497695.1 uncultured Dehalococcoidaceae bacterium
GGGTACGGTGAAGCGCTTGCTCCAGAAACTCAATCTGGATGTTGGGCGCGTGATTTACCGCCAGCAACTCGTCCTTCATCACGGCGCAAGCAATAATGAGGGTCCTGGAGCTTTCTGTCATTTTCGTCTCTTCCGAATTGCTTTTAAATTATAGACTAAATCGGTTATCTTAGTAAAGAATCAAGGTATCTGGCGGATGGTGCTATTCTAGAACGGCGCCTAAACCTGAATTGGGAGCTTGCCGTATTTGTCAATAAGCTCAACCACCCACCCCACCCGCTCAATATTGCCATCAAAGGGGAGATTGTCTCCCATCCCCAGAATTAACCGGTACCCCGGCGCCGCCTCCTGGAAAAGGTTCTTGATGTAGTCATCAAATTCCTTATCGCTGTACATTGGCTCAAAAAGGATTGAGGGGATACCGCCCCAGATAGTAACATTCTCCCCCAGCTGCTCCCGGAATTCCTTCATTGGCACCCGGGTCTGGGGAGCGGGAGTAACCGCTTCAGCAACGTCAATCCGAGTTTCTTTGAAGAAGGGGTTGAGCCGTCTCATCTCCCCATCAACGTGCGCCATCGTCAGCCTGCCGTGGGAATGGAGGAAATCACAGACCTCCTGGAACCAGGGGATGAAATATTTCCTGAATACGGGCGTGTGAATATCATCGCTCCAGTTGGCGCAGACATTGAAAATTTCCATGTCAGACTTTAGCGCCAGCCTTAGCTTGCGCCGGGAGAGGTCCTTCATCACCTCAATTAACGACTCCACCTCAGCGGGGCGGTCGGCTAGCTCGTAAAAGAAGACTTCATAGCCCATAATCTCGCGCATCACGCGCTGGACTGGCGACCAGAACTGAGCCCCGGTCAACACCAGCCCATCCTCGCCGACCTCAGCTCGCATTCTATTATAGGTAGCAAAGTCATCCACCGGTTCAGTGTGCTCAAAGACGTAGCGAATGACCGGATAGTCCTTGACGCTCTTGAACAGCTTCTCCATCTCATACTTGACCAGAGCTCCCTCTGAAGTGTCCAGAACCTCTTTCTTGGCTATGACGCCGATGGGAGTCCGGTACTCAGTACTGATGTAGGGCGGCGCGGTCTTCTCAATGACTTCCATATCAAGATATTTTTCTTTAACAATGGCATAGCCACGATATAGAATCCCTGACCCCTGGTCGCGGAGAATGTCCACCAGGCTCCAGCCCTGATACTTCTTGGGAAGCGTGCCATGAGCCAGATGATAGCCGTACCAGAGGTCAATGCGCGCCCCGAAGGGGGCCTTATCCAGATGCTCGCCCCGCGCCGCTGCCAGAATCCTTTGCCTGTGTGTCATTGCCATTTCGCGCCCCCTTAAATCTATTTGCCCACCAGTTGCTTGCAGACCGGGATAGCTTCACCACCATCGTGGGCATAGGCATCCGCACCGATGAATTTAGCATACTGCGGTGTGATTGGCGCCCCACCCACGATTACCTTGACCCGGGAACGCAACTTAGCCTTTTCCAACTCTTTAATTATCCGACCCATCGCCGGCATGGTGGTCGTCAGCAGGGCGGAAAGCCCGAGAATGTTAGCCTTTTTCTCCCGCACCGCATCAATAAACTGCTGGTCGGGCACATTCAGTCCGAGGTCAAAGACTTCAAAACCGCTGCCGCCAAGAAAGGTAGCCACCACGTTCTTACCGATATCATGCATATCCCCCTGGACCGTGCCAATAACTACCCTGCCGATAGTGGGCATGCCGGCTTTGGTCAATAATGGTTGCAGTACCTCTAGGGCAGTTTTCATTGCCCGCGCCGCCATGAGCATATCGGGCAGGAAATATTCGCCACTGGAAAACTTCTCCCCCACGGTTGCCATACCCGGCTGAAGTCCTTTAGTTATGATATCCGATGACTTGACGCCAGCACGAAGCGCCTCATTGGTAAACTGGACAGCTTTATCGCGATCGCCGGCAACAATGGCTTTAATCAGAGACGATAAATCAGACATAAAATTGCCTCCCTTCCTAGCTTAAATACAACCCGTGCTCTTTAATATACCTTTCTACGGGTTCGGGGACAAGATGGCTGATGGGTAGCCGCCGCTTCACCCGCTCCCTGACATCGGTGGCGCTGATGTCCACACAGGGGCTGTTCATGAATATCACTCGCCGGGTCACACCGGGAACCCTTTTCTCCATCGGCTTGAGGGCAGGGCGGGGATAACCGGGGCGGGGCACCGCCACAAGCATGCACAACCGCATTAATCTGGGAGCATCATGCCAGCGCGGCAGAGTCGCCAGACTGTCCCAGCCGAGGATAAAGTATATCTCGGCACTCTCGCCCAGCTTCTGCCGCAACTCGGCAACCGTATCTACAGAATATGACGGACCAGCCCGCTCAATCTCAGCACGGGAAATTTTGTACTCGGGCTTGCCGGCAAGAGCCAGCCGCAGCATCTCCAGTCGGTGTTCCGCCGGCGAAATGGGTCGGTCCGTTTTGAGCCAGGGCTGACCAGCGGGAACAAAGATGATTTCGTCCAGATTGAGATGAGCCTTAACCTCTTCCGCGATAATGAGATGCCCATTGTGCACCGGGTCAAAGGTGCCGCCCAATAAGCCAATCTTCATCTATGACCACTCCCATTCCAAGCTACCACAGCGCACCTTGTCTCCCACCTTGATGCCCGCCTTTTGCAGCGCCCGGTTCACCCCCAGTCGGTCAAACTGCTTCTTGAGTTCCTGGGTTATCTCAGCATCAGTCACACCCCTCATCAAGGTAATGCGTTCCAGCCCCGCCGCATCCACAATAAAAACTTCGCCCTCTTTGCGTACGCGAGCACCCCGGGTTCTGGGCTGGGGGCGGAAGACCATCTCGGGGGCTCTCGGCAGTGTCTCTAGCACCACCGTCATCTCCCCCAACTTTTTAGCCACCTCGGTCAATAGCTTTTCAATCCCTTCCCCAGCCTGTGCGGAAATGAAGAGGACGTCAACCCCGGCGTCTTTAAAGGCGCTCCTTATTGACTCCATCCTAGCCCTAACCTCGGGCAGGTCAATCTTGTTGACGACCACAACTTGGGGCTTCTCTGCCAGGGAAGAGTCAAACAAAGCCAGCTCATTGTTCACATGAATCATATCGTCCACCGGTGACTCCGAAGTACCATCAATGAGATGGACAAACATTTTGGTGCGTAGAGCGTGGCGTAGGAAGTCGTGCCCCAAGCCCCGCCCCAGATGGGCGCCCTCAATCAAGCCCGGAATCTCTGCCATGATAAAGCTCAAACTGCCAACCTGTACCGCGCCGAGCACTGGCTCAATGG
>CAZCEF010000149.1:0-3290 GCA_964497695.1 uncultured Dehalococcoidaceae bacterium
CCCAGAATTGACCCGCTTGGTCCGGAGAATAAACTGGTCTTCATGACCGGACCACTTAATGGGACGATGATTCCCGCCGCTTCCCGCTCGTCAGTCTGTGCCAAATCACCCTATACTGGTTCCTTCTATTACAGCATTTTTGGTGGCTTTCTCGGACCAGAGCTCAAATTTGCCGGTTATGATGGTCTGATTATTGAAGGTCGGGCGCGCCACCCGGTCTATCTGTGGATTGATGATGAACGTGTTGAAATCAGAGACGCCTCTCATCTCTGGGGGAAGGACCCCTTTAAGACACAGGAAATTCTGCGGCAGGAGATTGGGGATGAAGAGGTTCATATCGCCACCATCGGGTTAGCCGGGGAGGAGAAAGCGCCTTATGCCATGATTCTGTGCGATATCCGGGCGGCTGGTCGCGGTGGGATGGGCGCGGTGATGGGCTCTAAAGACCTCAAAGCCATCGTGGTCAGGGGGACCGGAGCGGTAACGGTACCGAATATCCTGGGAGTGTATAACACCGCCACAAGGCTTAACCGGATGTTTGCCACATCGCCGGCGGTGCAGGGGCTTTCCAGATATGGTACGCCCCGGAATGTTGCCGCTATGAACGAGGGGGGTATTCTACCAACCCGGAACTGGCAGACCGAGGTCTTCAAAGGGATGAAGAATATCACTGGCGAGGCGATGCGGGAGAAGATAGTCAAGGGCGACCGGGCTTGCTTTGCCTGCTCTATTAACTGCACCAAGTACAGCGTGGTGCCCAAGGGACCTTACAAGTCCATCATCAACGGCGCCGACTATGAGACAATTTTTGGCTTTGGTAGCAGCTGTGAAGTGGACAACATTGAGGCGCTTTGTAAGGCAGATGAATTGTGTGACCACTACGGGCTGGATTTAATCTCCACGGCAATGTGCATTGCCTGGGCTATGGAATGTTATGAGAAGGGTATATTTAGCAAGGAAGATACCAGTGGCATTGAATTGAAATTTGGCAACGCGGACGGCATGCTTCAGATGATTGAGCAGATAGGTAAGAGAGAGGGTTTGGGCGCTCTGCTGGTGAAGGGGACGAGGGCGGCAGCTCAAATTGTGGGCAAAGGCAGTCACCGCTTCACCGTTCAGAATAAAGGGATGGAGTGGGCGGGGCATACCTGTCGTCCTTTTCCGGCAGCAGCGGTGGGTTATGCCACTGGACCGAGAGGCGGCAGTCATCATGACATCCGACCAACGGCGGAGAAGAGCGGCTTGGTTGACCGCAAGATACTTGAGGGGAAGGGAGCTCTTGCCGCCGAGGTCAACCACTGGCTCATCCTCTGTGATTCAATGCTGGTCTGTCATCTGGGCGAGCCAATCTGGGGACCGACCAAGATTAGCAATGATACCGTTGAAGCGCTGAATGCGGTTACCGGATGGGAGCTTGATTACGCCGGAGCCAGAAAGATTGCCGAAAGGCAATGGAACATGATTCGCTGTTTTTCCGCCAGGGAGGGTTTCACCCGCGAGGATGACCAGCTCCCGCTCCGGTTTATGGAGGAGCCAGTCCCCGAAGGTCCGATGAAGGGAAGCTGTATCCCCAGAGAGACTCTGGAACGCTTGAAGAACGACTATTTCGCCTATCGGGGCTGGGATCTGAAAACGGGTAATCCGACGAAGGAAAAACTGACGGAACTGGGGTTGGATTTCGCCATCGCCGCTGTCTGCTAAGACCGGCAACCGGTAAGCTCTTTTCAGGCGCTCCGTTAGCTCATCGTGCTCTATTTATTTGACAGGTTTAGTTCCCTTTTCCACAAACAAAGGAGAGCGCAAATGATGGTTATCCCCACGGTAACCGCGGCAACAATACTGAAACCATTATAGAAGCCATACTGGTCAATAAGATAACCGATTGCTGGCGCGATAACACCGGGACCGCCCCGGCTGCCGAAGTAGTAGATACCGAGGACGGTTGAGCGCTTGCTCTCTGAAACATGGCTCAGAATGTACGCTTCCACAACGGGCATGCCGAGATACTGAGCCATACCGATAATTATCAATACTGCTGAAAAAGCCCAACCAAACGGGACCACATTCATGAGATAAACGGCTGGACCACCGATGATACCTACCGCCACAAGCATAGGCAGTTTTCCAATACGGTCGGAAAGGAAACCACCCAGCGGACCCGCCCACAGCCCCCCGGAGACGCAAAGGGCTAACATCGCTGCGGCTGCTTCCTCGCTGATGCCAAAGTGGTCAACAATGTATAGCGGTATAAAGGACATTGCGGAGTAAAGCAGGACCATGCCGCTTATCCCCAGAATGACAACGGCGACCAGACGGCATAACTGTCCGGGCTGAGGTGGTGACTCTATGTGGGTTTCACTGGCTTTCACTGTGGTTTTCTTAGCGTAGCCGAGTCGCCCAAGCAGCACATAAAAGATAACGCCGAAAATGATAGTTGGTATGGAGATTGCCAGAAATGAGCCGCGCCAGCCCAGGGCAGCCGCCAGACCGGCGGCAATCAAAGGAGCGACAAAGAAGCTGACGGAGCCACCTATCTGGTGAATACCCAGTGCTCTGCCGCGGTATCGCGGTTCCACAGCTGCCGAAACCAATGGTGAAGCGGCGGGATGATAACCGCCGCCGGCAATACCCATCAAGAGCAGGAACACTGCCAGAAGAACATAACTTGGCGAAAGACCGGTTAAAAGTCCCGCCAGCGCCACGCCTGCCACACCAATCGTCAGCACCATTCGGGCACCGATGCGGTCAGCAAGCCATCCCGCAGGGAGCTGGCTCACACCATATGCCAGATTATACGCTGAGGTGAGCACGCCAACTTGGGTATAGTCAAGAGTAAATTCATCGCGGATGAAAGGCAGAAGTGGCGTCAGCAGAGCGGAAACTATATGGTGACTGGTATGCGCCAGAACGAAAAGAGGCAGTAACCCCCAGAGCATAGACCGGGAAACGGATTTATTGATAGTGGTGCCCTTTCCGAGTAAAAATATATGTGCCCAAGGCACAATCAGCCAAATTTTACTCTATTCCGTCGGGAAAATCAAAAAGTAACCAAGCCGTGTGGCGACCTGAGCAATGTTCCTTTCGTTGGGATAGCAGGAAAAGAGGTAGGGGGTGAGGTTGCCTGAAGTTTTGGGTAGCATGGCATTGAGTATTGAAACAGTACCATTATTTGAAAAAACTCAAGTTTTCAGCGTATAATATTCTCTTGGTCTGTGGTGAGTGTAGCCCAGCGGCCTAAGGCGCCAGGTTGTGGCCCTGGAGAACGAGGGTTCAAATCCCTCCACTCACCC
>CAZCEF010000150.1:0-3283 GCA_964497695.1 uncultured Dehalococcoidaceae bacterium
GTGTTTTGCAAAAAGTAATCACCGATGACCTTGATGCTTTGCTCAACATCCTGCCCCCCCACATTTGCCAGCCGGTATCGCAACAGCCCGACCTTCACGACCTGATTGAAGTTGTTCTTGATTTGGGTCGCACGCCGGAAGCCCGATTTCCCAACCGCGAGATGGTCCTGGCACCCAAAGAAGTTGACGAGTTAGACCTTGATTATGTTATCTCTCGCATTGGCTCTTTTGGTGATGACAACCGCGCCGGCATCCCGCGTACTTTACATCGCATATCAGCAATACGAAATCGCAAGGGACGCGTCGTCGGGCTGACCTGTCGCGTGGGGCGAGCCGTCTTTGGCACGATAAAAATCGTTGAGGACCTTATTCAGACGGGTAAGAGCGTTCTTCTTCTGGGACGTCCCGGCGTGGGCAAGACAACGATGCTCCGTGAAGTTGCCCGCGTCCTCGCCGATGATTTGAAGAAGCGGGTGGTCATCGTTGATACTTCTAACGAAATTGCTGGCGATGGCGATATTCCCCTCCCCGCTATCGGGCATGCCCGCAGAATGCAGGTTACTACCCCCACCCTGCAGCACGCGGTGATGATTGAAGCAGTGGAAAATCACATGCCGGAGGTGATTGTCATTGATGAGATTGGCACTGAGCTGGAAGCCCAGGCGGCACGCACCATTGCCGAACGCGGCGTCCAGCTTGTCGGCACGGCTCACGGCAATACGCTGGAAAACCTGATGATGAACCCCACCCTAGCTGACCTCATTGGCGGGATTCAGTCGGTAACATTGGGCGACGAGGAGGCGCGGCGGCGGGGGACGCAGAAGTCAATTCTGGAGCGGACTCAGCCGCCGACTTTTGATATCGTGGTGGAAATCCAGGACCGGGATAGGGTAGCAATTCATCCCGATGTTGCCGCCGCCGTTGATGCTCTGCTCCGTGGTCAGCTGACCACCGTGGAAACAAGGTGGCTGGATAAGAGTGGCAGGGTCAAGGTAGAAAAACCTACCGTCGCCATAGAGGCAAAGAAGCCCAAGGAGAGACCGCTCGCTGGAATCACCCGCCAGCGGATTTACCTCTTTGGAGTTAATCGGTCCCGCCTAGAGCAAATCGGGCGCGAGCTAAATTTGAAGCTGAGTGTCGTCAATAGTTTGAATGAGGC
Organism: uncultured Dehalococcoidaceae bacterium; assembly: GCA_964497695.1. GTDB lineage: Bacteria > Chloroflexota > Dehalococcoidia > Dehalococcoidales > RBG-16-60-22 > JBGOXU01. The sequence continues at coordinate 1,160 of CAZCEF010000150.1, forward strand.
TGACCTGTTTATCACCTCCAAGCACTACTACCGCCGCAAGCCGCAAATTGTTCGGGAAGCGGAAGCGATTAATTTACCGGTCTATGTCCTGAAGAGCAACAGTCCGGCGCAAATCAGGCAGTTCCTCCATGATACCTCGCCGATAGCCGGCAGAAACGCCACGGAATCGCTGCGGACGGCATTGAGTGAAGCCGAAGCCGCCGTCCAGCAGGTAAAGGGTGGGAAAGAATCGGTGGAACTGAGTCCCCAGAGCTCTTATATCCGCCGCCTCCAGCATCTGATTGCCGAAAAGAGTGCTCTGGCTTCTCAAAGTTTCGGCAAAGAGCCCCACCGCAGGGTGAAGATTTTTAAGGCAGAGCCACTAGCGAGATAAAATGTCCCTCTTTATTACTTTTGAGGGTGGGGAGGGGAGTGGCAAGAGCTACCAGGCGAAAGCCTTATATAAAAGGCTCAGCCAGCTTGCTATCCCCGTCATCCTGACCCATGAGCCGGGCGCTACCTCCCTCGGGGAGAAAATCAAACGGTGGCTGAAGTGGGGTGGGGACATCAGAATATCGCCGATGGCAGAACTTCTTCTCTTTAATGCCTCCCGCGCCCAGCTCGTCGCTGAGGTCATCCGCCCCACCCTAGAAGAGGGAAAAGTGGTCATCTGCGACCGCTATGCCGATTCCACTACGGCTTACCAGAGTTACGGTCGGGGACTGGACCTGGCTAAAGTCCTGGTGGTCAACAGCGCCGCCACGCAGGGAATCACCCCCAATCTCACCATCTTAATGGACGTTCCGGTGGAGGTGGGGCTTACCCGAAAAAAGCGCCGAAGACAGGACAGGTTTGAACAGGAGGACTTGGCGTTTCACCGTCGGGTCAGGGAAGGCTATCTCAAGCTGGCAAAGAGCGAGCCAAAGCGCTGGCTCATCATTGACGCGACACAGTCCACAGCCAAAATCGCGCAGACTATCTGGCAGAAAGTGAATGGACTGCTGTCAGCCAGATAGGGGACGCCTTGAAGGGGTGATGCCGAACTGAGATTGCCACGCCCGCCTATGTGGGACTCGCAATGACAACGGAGTAAGAAGCGGGGCGTTAAGAGGGGTGCTATAACCCCTCTTGAAAAAATACCTCCCCCTCCCTTCTCAACTCAAGGGAGGGGGATAAAGGGGGGTGGGTTGACCAACCTCAAGCCATCCTTTGCCGAAGAAAAACGCCTCCGCGCCCAGGGCTATGAACTGATTGCCGGGGTGGATGAGGTGGGGCGGGGAGCTCTGGCGGGCCCGGTGGTCGCCGCGGCGGTTATTTTACCTCGCCAATTGAAAGGCAGGTGGCTGAAAGAAGTCAGGGATAGCAAACAATTAACTCCTGCCAAACGTAAGGTCTTATCTCAGTGTATCCGCGAGGCGGCGGTTACTCTTGGGGTGGGGGTAGTTGAATGCGAGGTGATAAATTCTGACGGCATCGTTAAGGCGACGCGCTTAGCCATGAAGCGGGCGATTGACAAACTATCACCGAAACCACAGTGCCTGCTGATTGATTTTATGCGCTTGCCGGAAGTACCTTTGCCGCAGAAGGGCATAGTTGATGGCGATAGTTTGTGCTTTTCTATCGCTTGCGCTTCTATCGTGGCAAAGGTCGCTCGCGATAGGATGATGGTCAAGCTGGACCGTCTTTACCCTGGTTACGGACTGGCGGAGAACAAGGGCTATGGCACCAGAGAGCATTTGACCTGCCTCCAGCGACTTGGACCTTCTCTTATCCACCGCCGGAATTTTCAGCCGGTCAAGGAAGCGATTGGGGAGTTCCAAAGGTAGTCTGTCTCCCAAACGGGCGTCAAGAGGGGTGCCGACCCTTCTCGTAATTCCCCCCTCTAGGAGAGGGGGTCAGGGGGTGAGGTTGCCCAAAAAATGAAGCGCAGGGACACCGGCATTCTTGGTGAAAAGCTAGCCAGAGGCTTCCTTAAAAAGCGGGGCTACCATATTCTGGAGACTAACTACCGCACTCCAGACGGTGAAGTTGATATCATCGCCAAACACAAAGACGTTTTGGTCTTTATTGAAGTCCGCACTAAGCAAAGCCTTGACTTTGGCATTCCGGAAGAGTCAATAACGCTGACCAAGATGGAGCGGCTGA
>CAZCEF010000151.1:0-2100 GCA_964497695.1 uncultured Dehalococcoidaceae bacterium
TTCAGGACCTTTGCCGGCACTGCCAGCCTCAAAGAGAAATACGGGGATGATTTCAGGAGGATTCCGCCCGCAGCTATTGGCATGTACACCTATTACGACCGATTGATAATGGGGCTTCAGCAGCTGATGGCGGGGGCGCGGAAGTTTGCCTTGAAATATGTCTCGCGGGACGACATTACGTCACTGACCAGAGAAGCCGCCGAGGTATCGGGTATTCCGTACATTATGGAGGTAGATGCCGAAAGGGTAGACCGAATACTCTCCAAATAATTGTCTCTTTAGTCTACCTTCTTAAACTGGCTCTTATCAGCTCCACAAACCGGGCAGACCCAGGTGTCAGGTAGATTTTCAAAGGGGACCCCGGGTGGAATATTGCCATCGGGGTCGCCCTGCACCGGGTCATATAGATAGCCACAGACGGTACACTCATATTTCGCCATTTTGCTGATTCGCTCCTTGCTGATGAGAATAGGAGAGAACATTACGTGGGTTTTAGCTCTCTCGTTTTCTTTTCCAAAGCACTCAATAGCTGGTCCAAGGAATCAACGAAGGCTTTCACACCATCTTTTTGCAGTTGCTCAGTGATAGTGTCAAGGTTAACCCCCACCTTTTTCAGGTTGGCAAGTACCTTTTCTGCTTCTTCCAGGTCTTTATCAATTGTTCGGCTTACCTTACCATGGTCACGGAAGGCAGTCAGCGTTTCTATCGGCATAGTGTTCACAGTGTCCGGACCAATTAGGTTATCTATGTAGAGAACGTCAGAGTAAGCCGGGTTTTTGGTGCTGGTTGAGCCCCAGAGGACACGCTGGACCCGGGCGCCGCGCCGGCGCTGGGCGGAAAACTCGTCTTCAAAGAAAATTTGGCGGAAACGGCGGTACACAAACTTGCTGTTGGCAATAGCCACTTTGCCACGCAGCGCAAGTGCCTCTGTTGTCCTGATTTTCTCCAATTCTTTGTCCACGTAAGTATCTATCCGGCTGACAAAGAAGGAAGCCACTGAGGTCACGCGCCATGGTTGCGGGTTCTTGGTGATACCACGGATGTAGGCGTGTGCCACTGCTTCATAGTGATTTAAGGAAAACATCAGCGTGATATTGATGTTAATACCTTCGGCGATGAGGCTTTCTATCACTGGAATGCTCTGTGGGGTGGCGGGGACTTTCATCATCACGTTGGGTCGGTCAACTAACTTCCAGAGTCGCCGTATTTCTTTGATGGTGGCTTCGGCATCATAAGCAAGTTGTGCCGGTGGCTCAAGGCTGACCAGACCATCAATGCCGTCGGTGGCATCATATTCCGAGCGCAGGACGTCAGCCGCCATTTTAATATCGTCTATAACTAGGTGGTCGTAAAGAGCCTTAACCGATGCATCAGGATTAGCCTTTAGGAAGGCTCTTATTGCTTCATCATACTCAGCGCCTTGGGTTATCGCTTTATGGAAGATGGTCGGGTTGCTGGTCATTCCGCAAAGTCCCTCGTCAACCAGCTCTTTGAGCTTACCGCTTTTGATTAGGCTCCGACTGATAAAATCCAGCCAGATTGACTGTCCCAGTCTTCTGACTCCTTTGAGGTGGTGCATGGCTACCTCCTTTTTCTATCGGGAGTCGGTTTGACCCTATTATACGGCAACAAAGCGGTGACTGGAAATAGTGCACTTATCGGATAGTGAAGAGACTGTTAATTCAACCGCGGTGCAACGAAGAATATCATGAACTAAGTGTCTTTCCCCTTATTAATTACGTAGATATACGGATACCATCATCAAAGGAAAGTCAATTAATATTGAAAATATAAAGTGGTTAGTTGTTCTCAATAGCTTCGTCAATGGTAAAATTCTAGTTAATAGGATATTTACTCAGAAAGGAGAAAGGAAATGGTCTATCAGGCAAAAGATTACAGCAAGTTGATTGGTATGGAAGGTTTCAGTGAGACATTGCTCAAGAACCACTTTACTCTCTATCAGGGCTATGTGACCAATACCAACAAACTCTACGACCTGATTGCCGCCAAGCCCAAAGATGCCACCAGTCCGGAGTTTGCTGAGCTCAAGCGACGTTTCGGTTTTGAGTTCAATGGTATGCGACTCCACGAGTACTATTT
>CAZCEF010000151.1:2200-3266 GCA_964497695.1 uncultured Dehalococcoidaceae bacterium
CAGAGTTGGTGATAAATACTACGCCGTCAGCAACCGCTGCCCTCATATGGGTGGCATTCTCTCCCAGGGTAAACTTGAGAGTACGATTGTTACCTGCCCCAGGCATGGCTCGCAATTTGACCTTACTGATGGTCACGTCATCCGCTGGACAAACTGGTCCGGGATAGCCTTAGCCGCCGCCAAACTAATCCGGTCGCCACGCTCCCTGCCCACCTTTAATGTAAAAATTGACGGGGAGAAAATTCTGGTAGAAGTCTAAACACCCCATCGGAGGGACGAAATAGGCAAAGGAATCCATATTCCTCCCGCCCTTTCTGAGCTTATACCCACCACGTTGCATCGCCTCAAAGAAGTTTAGCAATACCTCTCTTAAGCCAGCTAAGAATATGCTATACTTAAGTAACCAGAACTTATTTCTACCATAAGGAGGTTCCTTGTTCCAAAGAATTCTGGTCTGTCTTGATGGCTCCAAACTCGCCGAACAGATTTTGCCTTATGCTGCCGAGGAAGCTCTGCATTTTGACAGTAAATTGATTCTTTTACAGGTGGTTACTTTGCCGGGAACCATTGTTACGCCGGCAGTACCCGGGGTGCCTGGAGTGCCAGTGCCCGTCCCGGTATCTGCCAAAGCCAAGGCGGAGGCAATGCAGAAGGAAGAAGCTACTGCCCGGTCTTATCTGGAGAGCGCCGTCAAGCTTCTCCAAGCAAAGGGGCTGAACGCGGAGTGGGTGACTCGGCAGGGACCACTAGTAGGGGAGGCGATTGTCAATTACGCTAAGCAGAACAAAATTGACCTTATTGCGATGGCAACGCATGGTCGGAGCGGGTTGGGTCGGGCAGTGCTGGGGAGCATCGCTGATTATGTGTTGAGGGAATCGGGCTTGCCCATATTGCTAATCCACCCGAAGAAAGAAGTATAAGGAGACAAAATGAAAGGCGCCATCCGGCTGGGTAGCATACGCGGCATTGAAATCGGCATCCACTATAACTGGCTTTTGATTTTTCTGCTGGTTGCCTGGTCGCTGGCAATGGGCTACTTTCCCCAAACTTATCCGGGATGGGACCG
>CAZCEF010000152.1:0-3250 GCA_964497695.1 uncultured Dehalococcoidaceae bacterium
CCCATAAGATAGACGCTGCCGGCAGTAAACAAGGTAACATCAAAAACCCATACCTGTGAGCTACCGAAGATGCGCATGAAGATTTCAAAGGCGATGATAACCATGGTTACCACTAGGAGCCAGGAGAATATCTTGCCGCTCCACTCGCTGATGCGGTCGATAGTGTGCAAATACTGTTTCATCTTTTCTTCCCGTTTACTTCGGGGGGAAACAGGCGGTTCCCCCTGACCTGCTCCCCCCAAAATAATCCTGGGTTGACGGTTACACTAGGCGCCTATCAGCTTCAGGTAGTCCTGGATATTATTGTAAATCTTCGTACCAAGTTCGCTCTTGAGGACAAGGTCACGGTTGACATCACTGATGAGCTGCTTTACCTTCTTGGTCACCTCCGCATCCCAGGTGAACATTTTGGCGCCGGCGGTGGTCAACTTACCGACGGACGTCAGGTCATCGTATGAGGTGGCGATCCACATGTCAAAAGCCTGGATCCGACCGGCTTGAATCAGGATTGCTTTGAGGTCGTCAGGTAGCGTATTCCACTTATCAAGCTTCATGGTCAGCTCACCAGTGCCACCCATGTAGTAGTCGCCGGGTCGGGAATAGTATGGGGCGACCTCATGGAACTTGAGCCGATAGTTGGCGGCGGGTGATGACCAGTCTGCGCCATCAATCAGACCAGTAGACAGGGCAGTGTAGACTTCGGCACCTGGTATGGTAAGTACGTTAGCACCGAGTGCTTTCCAGACTGGTGCCATTGTTTCTGGCGCTCTCATCTTAAAACCTTTGATATCATCAAAGGTTTTGATAGGTTTTTTGGCAACAATTGATTCCCCGGCGTAGGTATACATGTGATGACCAATATAGTAGAGGTCCCATTTGGCATAGGCTTCCCTAGCCATGTTAATGCCACCGTGCTCCCACATCCAGGTCAGCATGCGTGGGTAATCGCCAATAAAGATGCTCGCCAGGTCCACTGCTGCCAGTGCCGGGTCTTTACCTGCCCAGTAAGTGCCGCCTGCCTGCACGACGTCCACTACTCCGGCTCTGACGGCGTCAAAATATTCGGTGTAGGGCATTAGTGAGCCGGAAGAGAAGGTCTCAATTGTAATCCGTCCATTGCTCATCGCTTTAACATTCTCAGCGAATCTCTGGTTCACTTTGTAGTTCACCTCGGGTTCTGCCCACATGCTGACCAAGCGCCATTTGTATTGTGTCGGCGGTTGGGCTGGTGCTGGTGCCGGAGCGGGTTTTGGTGTTGGCGCGGGTGCTGGAGCTGGTACAGGTGCTGGAGTGGGTGCTGGGGCAGGAGCTGGAGCTGGAGTGGGTGCTGGTGCTGGCTTTGCACAGCCAAAGGCAACTAATGTAACTACCACCACGACCATGACTATCAGGCTAAAAACTAAGTTCTTCATTTCCTCCTCCTAAAAACTGAAATCTGCGGTTTCAATTTCCTTTCCGAAAGCTATCACCCCCTCCCCTTCTGATACTCTGGTCTCTGGACTGGAATGGTGTAATATTTTCTAAAGCGTCTGTACTTGGTCGCATGGTGATTAGACAAATATTAGTATATCATTCATCCCGTGTCAATAATGGGTGGCAAACTGATGGCTGAATGCACGGGGAAATAATTCGGGAGCGGGCAAAACACCACCCGCTCCCCTCGCAAATCTAAGTCTGCAAGTCGATTAAGGCGGTGTACTTAGCTTCAAGAACGCCTGGACGCTGTCGTAAATTTTTTGCCCAAGCGGAGTCTTGATGACCCGGTTCTTAAGACTGGTGGTGTATAGTTCCTGGATCTTCTTGGTAAGCTCAGGGTCCCAGGTTACCATCTGAGCGCCAGCTTTGGTTAGTCCTTCAATAGCAAGGAAGTCATCAAGTGAGGTCATCGCCCAGCCGTCAAGCCATTGCACCTGTGCGGCGCGCAGCATGATTGCCTTGACATCGTCCGGCAGGGCGTTCCACTTATCCAGTTTCATGGTAAACTCACCCAGACCGCCAACATGATAATCGCCGGGCCGGGAGTAGTATTTGGCGACCTCATGGAACTTGAGCTTGAAGTTGGCGCCCACTGAGGACCAGTCAGCGCCGTCAACAAGGCCGGTGTTGAGAGCGGTATAGACTTCGGCTCCCGGTATAGTGAGTGTGTTAACGCCCAGAGCCTTGAAAGTCTCAGCGGCATCTTCAGGGGCTCTCATCTTGACCCCCTTCAGGTCAGCCTCAGTGCGGATGGGCTTCTTCCAGACGGTTGATTCACCGGCAAAACCGTAGGCATGGCTGCCGATGTAGAACAGGCCGTGAGCCGCATAGGCTTCTCGAATCAGGTCTATGCCCTTGTACTCATATGCCCAAGTATACGTCTTGAGATAGTTGTTCATGAAAATGGCTGAGGAATCCACCGCGGCTAAGGTGGCGTCTTTACCGGTCCAGTAGGTGCCGCCCGCCTCCACCAGGTCCACCACGCCAGCTCTGATAGCGTCAAAGTATTCGGTGTAGGGCATGAGCGAGCCGGAAGAGAAGGTCTCAATCTGAATTCGGCCGCCGCTCATGGCTTTGATATTGTCGGCGAGTCTCTTGTTGGCTTGGTAACTGGCTTCAGGTTCGCTCCACATGCTCACCAGGCGCCACTTATAGGTGGTGGGTGGCTGGGCTGGCGCTGGTGTTGGTGTCGGCGTAGGTTTGGGTGCTGGGGCAGGAGTGGGAGCCGGTGCTGGTGCCGGAGCTGGAGTTGGTGCTGGAGTGGGAGCAGGAGCTGGTGCTGGCTTTGGCGCACACCCTAAGGCGACCAAAGTACTAATTAACATTACCACCGTAAGAAGGCTTAAAATTACTTTTTTCATATTCTCTCCTCAATAATTCTTTTACCGGTGTCAATGATTTCTTCTAAACGCTATCACCTCCTTTTCTCGTGGGTTAGTCTTGCTTGTGGAAGATTTTCACAGATATTCGTGGAAATATAAATATATTATATCATTACTGTCAACTCTTTGTTTGATAGGGTTAGTTTGAACAAAAGGGGAGAAAATAAGTTTAAGGGGAGATTTTGAGGCTGGTAGAGCTGGGGTATCAATAGGTAGAACTTTCGAACTGGTTTTCACCCTATCCATCTAAGCCCCACCATCCAAGATGATTCTACTAGGATCACCCAACAGCGGCCACTGGTAGGGAGCAACTTCAAGGCTAATAAGGTTGCACATTAAGATGAAATGGGTCCTCCACGCTTGCGCACAAACCACGAGTGAAGCAGTTTTCT
>CAZCEF010000153.1:0-3202 GCA_964497695.1 uncultured Dehalococcoidaceae bacterium
CCTTGAGTGCCTCACCCAGGAGCTTATCGGTCATCAGGGGTTTGACGAACTTATCCGCCTTGACATTGAAGCGCTCTCTGGTCTGGCGGTTCTTCACGATTTCAAATGCCCAGAAATGACCCATGCCTCGGGTATCACCCACGCAGAGATGTCGGTCGGCAAGTTCGTAAAGTCTCTTCTCCAAGTAGAGGCTGACCCTATCAGGCAGTCCAGTGGCTACGAGTTTCTTGAGTTCCGAGACGGCTGGCGCTACGGCGGAGAGGCAGAGCGGGTGGAAAGCATAAGTATGACCGTGCATGAACGGCACTTCCTCAAAAAAGGCGCCGATTTTTTGGGTGGTGGCGGTGATGCCCACGGGCGTGTAGGCACTGGTACAGCCTTTGGCGGTCGTCAGGATATCGGGTACGACGTCCCAGTTGTCCACAGCAAAGGTGGCACCGGTACGGTACCAGCCGCTCATGACCTCATCAACGATGAGTAGGACATTGTTAGCATCGCAAATCTGGCGCAATTTGGGCAGGTATCTCGGGGAGGGGACGATTCTGCCGTTGGTGCCGACAACCGGCTCGACGAGGACAGCGGCAACATTGCCCTCTTCTTTAATCATATAGTCCACGTACTCGGCACACTGGTCGTGGCAATCGGGCCACTTCATCCCGAAGGGGCAGCGATAGCAATAGGCGTCTGGAGCAAAACGGATACCACCGATAGAGTATCTTGCCCTCTCGCCAAACCAGCGGCGTGGGTCCCCGGTTAAGGTCATCGCCGCGGCGGTGGCGCCGTGATAGGAATGATAGCGGGAAATGATTTTGTAGTTGGGTGCCTTGTATTGTCGCGTGATTATCAGGGCGCCTTCATTTGCTTCAGCACCGGAGGTGGAGAAGAAAAATTTGTTCACACCCGCCGGCATCACAGTAAGCAGAGCATCCACTGCCCTTTCCATCGGTTCCTGGGCGAATACAGGTGCGATATAGGGCATCGTCTGTGCCTGTTTGACGATGGCATCAATGACTACTTTGTTCTTATGCCCGAGGTTAGAGCACATTAGCTGGGAGGAGAAATCAAGGTAACGCTTATCGGTATCATCAAAAAGGTAGACACCTTCCGCGTCCTTGATATATATTGGTTTCTTCCACCCCTTTTGGGCACGCCAGGTACCGTAGGAATGCTCCGTTATGACTTTAAGCTTTTCCTCAGATATTGCCATTTCATTTTTCTCCTTAACTAGAAATTCAACCAAGAATTATACGGTAATCTCCTTTCTTTATCAAATGCCGCGACAAGACGTGAGGCGTCTAAGAGGAGCGTTAGCCCCTCTTTCATTGTCCTGCCTCCTCTCCTTTCAAGGAGAGGAGGATTAAGGAGGTGAGGTTCTCCGCTCTTGATATTTCAACCTGAATTAATTAGCATTAAGTTGTGGAAGGTGATTGGTAATGGGAAATATTTTGAATGAAGCTTATGGAATCGTGCAGTGCAAGGAATGCCCTTGGTTTAAGTCCTGTGCGACTCCAATGCGGTTCACCGCGGAGGACATACGCCGCCAACTAGAGTCCACACCGGGAATGAATTTCTCACCTGCCGACCTCGGCTTGCAGAACTTGTTATCCAGCATGGCGACGGCGGCACAGAGTTCTCTGCTGGAAGGCTGTCCGGTTTTTATTGAACGCCTGCGTCACAGCCCCAAACTGGCACAGCGCCTCAAGGGAATAATGCAGAATTGGGCTAAAGAGGAAGGATAATTGGCGTACCCCGCTGAGAAGCCAAGTCCGAGCAACACTACTTTTGATGAACTATGTATTAACACCATCCGTTTTCTGGCGGTGGATGCCGTGCAGAAAGCCAACTCGGGTCATCCCGGCACGCCACTCGGCGCAGCGGCAATGGCTTACGTTCTCTGGGACAGGTTTCTCACGCATAATCCTGCTGATCCCTTCTGGATAGACCGCGACCGATTCATCCTCTCCTGCGGGCATGCTTCCGCTTTAGTCTATTCTCTGCTGCATCTTGCCGGCTATGATATGCCCTTAGCGGAACTCAAGCAATTCCGCCGGTGGGGTAGCCGGACACCTGGCCATCCCGAGTATGAGCTGGCTCCCGGTGTGAATGTCACCACTGGACCGCTGGGACAGGGGTTTGCCAATGGGGTGGGGATGGCAATCGCGGAAAGGTGGCTTGCCGCTCACTATAATGAGCCGGGGCATGAGATTATCAACCATTACACTTATGCCCTCTGTTCAGACGGTGATTTAATGGAGGGGGTTTCTTCGGAGGCGGCGTCCCTTGCTGGGCATTTGAAGCTAGGCAAACTGATTTACCTCTATGACGATAATGATGTCTCTATTGAAGGGAGCACGGATATTACCTTTACTGAGGACGTCGCTCAACGATTCCGCGGGTATGGCTGGGACGTCATCGGACCGATTGACGGGCTGAAGATTGATGACGTGGACAGAGCCTTGCGTCAGGCTCGCATTGAAAATAGCCGACCCCACCTCATAATTTGTAAGACTGTCATCGGGTACGGCAGCCCCCACAAAGCTGGCACTGCCGCTGCCCATGGCGAACCTCTGGGCGAAGAAGAAGTGAGACTGACTAAGGAGCAACTGGGCTGGCAGTATCAAGAGCCATTCTGCGTTCCGCCGGAGGTCTTAGCCTATTTCCGCCGGGCTATGGAGCGGGGCAAGCGCTATCAAGAGGAGTGGCAGAGCCGGTTTGAAGCCTACCGCCGTGCCTTCCCGGATAAAGCACGACAGCTTGAAACAGACCTGAGTGGTAATTTGCCGGAAGGGTGGGATAGTGAGCTTGCCGGGCTGTTCCAGGGTGAGACTAAGCCGATGGCAACACGTGAAGCTTCAGGTCGGGTAATGAATGCCATCGCTAAGAGAGTGCACAATTTTATGGGCGGCTCGGCAGACCTGGCACCTTCCACAAGGACTATTCTGAAGGAGAAGGGAGACTTTCAGGCTAATAGTTATGGCGGTTATAATTTGCACTTCGGAGTGCGGGAGCACGCCATGGGCGGGATTGCCACAGGAATGGCAGTCCATGGCGGGATTATTCCGTATATCGGGACTTTCCTTATTTTTTCTGACTATATGCGACCGCCGATACGTCTGACGGCGATGATGAAGGCACGCGTCATATATATCTTTACCCATGATTCTGTGGGTCTTGGCGAAGACGGACCGACTCACCAGCCCAT
>CAZCEF010000154.1:0-3153 GCA_964497695.1 uncultured Dehalococcoidaceae bacterium
GGGATAATTCTTAATCTTGGCTTAGGCATAAAGCTTAATCCTTAAACAGGTTTAACTGCTGGGGTTGCGGCTCATATTGTGCCCGTGACATCGCTCTGGCTTCAGCAAGGAGCGCCGGAATCTTGAGCATGTCCGCCTCTATCTCCTTGCGTAAACTTTGCTGGTGGAGGGCGGCGGCGGGGTGATACATGGCGTAAATGATGACGCCATCCTTTTTCTGGGCTGTGCCGTGAACCTTGCTGATGCTCTTGCCAGGGAAGAATGGCGCCATTGAGTAACGACCTAAAGTAACAATGACCTTAGGGCGGAGTATCTCAAGTTGGCGGTCCAGCCATGGCCGGCAGTTCTGTATTTCAACTGGCAGTGGTTCGCGGTTGTTGGGTGGGCGGGTCTTGATGACATTGGTGATATAGACCTGCGCGCGTGTCAGCCCGATTGAAACGAGCAACTTGTCCAGAAGCTGCCCTGCCGGACCGACAAAGGGGCGACCCTGCTGGTCTTCGTGCCACCCCGGCGCCTCCCCGATGAACACTATCTCGGCGTCCTCAGGACCCTCTCCCGGGACCGCATTGGTTCGGTATTTGGCTATTTCACAGCGATGGCAATTGGCGATTTGAGCATAAAGCTCGGTCAGTGGTGACATATCACCTACCATAATCCAATCTCAAAATCAATCAGCTTTATGATAGCACGGTGGGTAGGGGACGTCAATTTGTGGGAGGGACTGCTTATCGTCATTGCGAGGAGCATAGCGACGAAGCAATCCGAAGACATTTTGAGATTGCTTCGCTTCGCTCGCAATGACAGATGACTGACTCAATACAAGACCCTGTTTGACAAATGCGCTCGGCTCGCTTAAAGTATTACCCACAATGTCTGGTGAACTTCGCATCGAAGAAATCCCACTGGGCGGCCCGGGGCTAGCCGCTTTTGTCCAATTCCCCTGGCGGCTCTACCGGGGCGACCCCTGCTGGACACCACCCCTTAACGGTGACTTGCTCGGGAACCGCCTGCTCGGTCTCAAAGGCCTGCTCACGGCCAAGCATCCCTATCACCGCCACGCTGATGTCACCCATTTCCTCGCCCGGCAAGGAAGACAGGCGGTGGGACGCATCTCGGCGGCAATCAACCGCCAGTTTAACGAGCACCACCATACTTCCCTCGGCTTCTTTGGGTTTTTTGAGACCATTAACGACTATGAAGTCGCCTGTGTTCTGTTAGACCACGCACGGGACTGGGTCAAGGAGCGCGGTATGACAGCTTTGCGTGGCCCCGGGGAATACTCTAATGCTACTCACGAACGGCAGGCTATCCTCATTGACGGCTTCCGATATGCGCCGACAACCGACCTGACGCATAATCCGCCGTATTATTCCGACTTCCTCGAGAGGTACGGCTTCCAAAAGGTAAAGGACTACGATGCCTACCTTTTCGACCGTAACGGCACCAATATATCGCTTGTCGCGAGGCTGGCTCAGAGGGTAAAGAGAAGCCTGAAAGTTGAAACCAGGGCGCTGAATTTCAAGGACTTGAAGGCGGAAGTCCGCCTTATTATTGAAATCTACAACGCCGCCTGGGCGCAAAACTGGGGATTCCTGCCCATCGCCGCCGAAGAGGGGGACGCCATCGCTGACTCCCTGCGGCTGGTCATCGACCCCGGCCTGGTCCGCTTTGCTTTTATCGATGGCAAACCAATAGCGGTAATGGGCGTCATTCCCGACCCGAACTGCGCCCTGCGTCCCCGGTGGTACTGGTACGGCGATTCCGACTTTATTCGCATTCTACGGCTGTTGCTGATGCGCCGCAGGATACCGTTTACCAGGGGGATGTTCCTGGGCATTAGACCCGAATTCCGCAAGCTGGGCGTCCCAGCAATTCTGACTGATGAAATCATCCGTTACATTCTATCGCGGCATTATCAGGAGCTGGAAGCCTCGTTGATTCTGGAAAACAACGGCGCAATGATTAAAATAATCAAGCGTTTCGGCGGCAGGCATTATAAGAAGTGGCGCATTTACGAAATGCCGTTGAAATGACATTGCTTCTGTGACGTCAAGTAGACAGGAGGCAACGATGGAGAAAAAGAGAATCACCGGTAGACCTTTCGTCTTTCCGATGCCAACCACGCTCGTGGGAGCGAATGTTGCCGGCAAACCAACATATGAAGCGGTGGCCTGGTGCAATATGGCCGCCAGCAATCCGCCGATTATCTTCATATCTTCAAATAAGCGCCATTACACCAATATCGGCATTAAGGAGAACAAAACGTTTAGTGTCAATATACCATCAGAAGAATTACTCAAGGCTACCGATTACTGTGGGCTCGTTTCCGGCCATAAGGTCGATAAGTCCAAGATTTTCCAGACTTTCTACGGTGAGTTGGGAACAGCGCCCATGATTCAGGAGTGCGCCGTTAATATGGAATGTGAACTCTATCAACTTGTGGAACTTCCCAGAAATGACATTTTCTTCGGCAAGATTGTGGCGGCGTACGCTGAAGACAAGTACCTCACCGAAGGAGCGCCGGATTTGAGAAAGTTTAAGCCAATCATCTACTCCTGGGCTGATGATTACTGGAAGCTGGGTCGCCACCTGGCTAAGGCATTTGCGGTGGGCAAGGACTATAAGCCGAAATAGAGTCCGGGGTTTCCCTAGACTCAATATGCCCTAGAGATAAAGTCCAGAAGAAGCACAACTACTTTGGTGTAAATCCCGCCTGCGGTAAAGCTACCTTCAGCGCGGATATTACCGCCTTAATATCTGCCTCAGTCACCAGACCAAGATGCCCGATGCGGAACATCTTGCCTTCCAGAGCCCCTTGGCCACCGGCGAGAACGACGTGGTGCTCCTCCCGCATCAGCTTAAGCAGTTTCTTGGTATCCACGCTGGGGGGCGTCGCCACGGAGGTAACTGTATTAGAGGCGTATTTTTCATCGGCGAAGACAGATAGGCCGAGCGACTTCACGCCATCACGGGCGGCTTTGCCCACCCTGGCATGTCGGGCGAAGATGTTAGCCAGTCCTTCCTTGAGCATCATCGCCAGCGCCACTTCTAGAGCAAAGAAGACTGAGACCGCTGGTGTCCACGGTGTTTGCCCTTTCTCCAGATAGCTTTTGGCTTTACCAAAGTCCCAGTAGTTGCGCGGCATCCTGG
>CAZCEF010000155.1:0-3121 GCA_964497695.1 uncultured Dehalococcoidaceae bacterium
GGGATGGCAGTGAGGGCAATGTCAATGCTACCTGATACGCCTGTAACACCTTAACCCCAGCTGGAAGGTGAGAATTTAAGGTAGCCGTAAAGTAGTGAGGCGATACCGGTTTCGCCAGAATAATGTCCATAAGCTCGGCGTCACTGGTTACACCCACCGCCAGGGGTGCCGCCAGCGATATCCTGGGGTGGGGATTAAAACCTTCAGTGTAAGCCAGCGCAATTCCGGAGCGGATGAGAGCTCTTTGCCACAAGCGCATCAAGTCCAGATGTGAGATATACTTTACCTCCTCCTCCCGACTGAACCTGATGCGCAGACGTTGCATCACCCACCTCAGACCTCGTAAGAAGCCTCTTTATCTTCCCCCTTGGAAGAAGTCTCCAATGGTAACTCCAGTTGCTTTTCTTTGGTGATGAGGATTTTCTCTATCTTGAACTCCTTCATCTCGGTAATAACAATCTTGAGGTTCTTGTATCTAATCTGCTCGTTGGGCTTGGGGATGCGCCCGAGCAGGTTGAGCACAAAGCCCGCCACTGTCTCATAATCGCCTTCGGGAAACTTAAGCCCCATCTCCGCATTGGCTTCCTGAATACGCATACTACCATCAATCTGAAAAGTTGATTCGTCTATTATCTCGTAATCTTTACCTACCTCAGCTAACTCATCCCCGATGGGACCAACAATTTCCTCAATCAGTCCACCGAGACTGCAGACACCCGCCGTTCCGCCATACTCGTCAACCACAACGCACATATGGTAGTTTCGGTCCCGCATCTCGGCGAAGACTTCACTGACACGCTTGCTCTCGGGAGTAAAGTAAGCCGGGCGAATCATACTATCAATGGTATCCTGATTGGTCACCGAGCCCTTAGCCAGTGCCATCAGCACATCCTTCACCGAAAGTATGCCCACGATTTTGTCCACGTTGCCCTCATAAACCGGGAAACGGGAGAGGGGCGATTTAACGTACAGCTTCAGAAAATCGCCGACAGTTGAGCCCTTCTCCATGCTGACCACTTCCGGCCGCGGTACCATGACCTCACGCACTGGTCGGTCACCAAAGTCAAAGACACGATGCAACATCTTGGCTTCCGATTCCTCCACCATCCCCTCCTTGTGCCCGAGCGATATCATGGTGCGGATTTCCTCCGGGCTGGCGAGAGATTTCGGCACCGGCGTCCCGCCCACCATCCTGGTCAGGGTGGCGGCAAACCAGCTCAAAGCATAGACGAACGGAGTGAATAGCCAAGACAATACTGCAATCATACGGGCGTACCTGATGGAGAGCCTTTCGGCGTGGCGCGTGGCGATGGTCTTGGGTGTCGTCTCGCCAAAAACGAGTAATATTATAGTCACTGCGATGGTGGCGATGAGGACGCCTTTTTTCTCACCGAAGAAGGCAACCGCCATTACTGTGCCCAGAGACGCTGTCGCCACACTGACAAAGTTGCTGCCCAGCAGGATAGTGGAGAGGAGCCGTTCGGGTCGTTCAATCAACTTGGCGACCAGCCGGGCGCCTTTGACATTACTCTTGACCAGATGCTCCAGCCTTATCCTCTGCAGGGCAATAAAGGCTGTTTCCGCACTGGAGAAGTAGGCGGACAGGAGCAAACAGAGTATAAAAAGCGATAAATAGACAATGTATAGTTCGGTGCTAGACATAAGATCACCCGCCCAAGACTATGATAACATCGGTGTATACGAGTGTCAAAGGGTTATTCTTTTCGTAAGACTACAGCTTTTTTACCTCACCCCCTTAATCCTTCTCTTCTTTTAGGAGAGAAGGAAGAAAAAGAAAGAGGGGGCTGACGCCCCTCTTAGACGCTCCGAAATATTTCGACGAATTAGAGGTGGTGGGAGGAGTCAGTTGGTTGTGGCTGTGTCTCAACTAACTTGGCGTCCGGTAGATAAGCATACCTAATGATTGCACAAGGTATTCGTTCGCCAAAAACCATGTGAAGGTCAATTCGTAAGCCAGCTATGCCATAGCGGAAGGAGTTCAGGAGTTCTCCAAGGTCTTGGAAAGAGATACTTGAGGCTGGCACATTCACGTGAATGGCCCCTTGATCTCGAAAAGCCCTGAGCTTCCTGAAGTGACTCCAGCGTATTCCGCTCTTATCCAATCTCTTACCACCAGACATCTTGGGTATCCATTCGTCGATCTTGGTATCTTGAGACACCTTATCTTCCTTGCTGTCAACCAATAGTTCAGTAGGATGCGTAGAATTGTAAATCCACGCTCGGTGCATTATATAGGCATCAATGCTCGCAATACCGTTAGAGACACATGACTGAAAGTCACCAAAAGAAGCCTTTTCCATACATCTGTGAAAGCTGGCAACAGCATTTTCAAAAAGCTGCAAATACGTCTTGGTTGTTAAAATACCAGGTCCTTCTAATGAGGCGATTTTCTTTTCCTCATCTGTAGTAGCTTTTCCGACAATGGAAACTCCTCCTTGTGGAGCTACCCAAGTACTGCCAATTAGATTCTCAACCAGAGGTACAAGCTCGCTTGGCTTTCTACATCTCTGCACCAAGTCGGCCCAATAACAGCCATTTGATTGAAAGAACCTCTTGACCTCAGCGTCACTCACGAAACGCCCATGATAGCTGTGATTACCATGCTTAGCCATCATTAGTATCATTTCGTGCGTGGACCGTCGCGTTCTTTTTTCGTCAAAGCAAAACTTATAACTCATTTAAGGTTAACAACCTTATTAGCACTTGGTATATCCGCACGCCGGGCAGATGAAACAGCCTTCCTGGTAGACCAGTGTGCTACTGCAATCCGGGCACTGCCCCGCCAGGTTCTTCGCCAGGCCCAGGTCCCTCACCTTCGGCGTCCGGTTCTCCTCGCCGGGAATGCACTTCTCCAGCACGCTGGCAATGGCGTCAGCGCACGATAGAATGGACTTGCCGTCTTCCCAGGCGATTGATGGACACCTGATACCCCGCAGTTGTTTGACGATGGACGGCAGGTCGCACCCCGACCGTAATGCCAGCGAGATGAGCCGGCAGGTAGACTCCAGTTGCGCCGAGGCACAGCCGCCCGTCTTCCCCAGGTGGGAAAACACCTCGCAGATGCCGTGCTCATCCCGGTTGACCGTGATATAGAGATGAC
>CAZCEF010000156.1:0-3055 GCA_964497695.1 uncultured Dehalococcoidaceae bacterium
TGAGCACCAGGTCTGGTTCTTCTATTTGAGAGTGGGTGAGGAGATTGCGAGAGTGGAGGTGCCAAAATGGGTGGGGGATAACCGAGAGTTGCTTGAGCTGACCCACTCGCTGGTGTTAGACCAGTGCCGGCGGGGTCAGGGCTACCCGGTGGCTCTTAGTGAAGCCCACGAGCAAGCCGTAGTCACCGCTGCCGACCGGGAGAACTTCTGGCAGTTAGTGGAGTCTGAATGCGTGGAAGAGAAGATGCCCAGTATGACTTCAGCCAAAAGCCTGAGCAAGAGGACGAGATGGGTATGATTGATTTGGACGATTTTGTACCTAAGAAATCTCTGAAGAAACAAATCGAGCGTGAAAAACAGGAAATAGCTTTGATTCATTTTTAGAGTTATGTTAAGTATTGTGAGGTTATGTAAAGATCGCTCTGCGATGGAATTTTTCAGGATGAATCCTTCCGCTAAAGGTAAAGGGGGAAAAGCTGGCGGGGTTAAATTTTGCGCCATTATGACTCTTTGCTGGATTCCGGCTTGCGCCGGAATGGGTAAAATGAGCCTGAGCAAAAGGATGAGGTGGGTGTGAGAAGGTAGACCCCCTAAGAGTCTACCTTAGGAGGTGACGTATGAACATATCCAACAAAAAACTGATTTTTCTGCTTGGTGTCTTTTTGATTGTTTTTCTTCTTGTGAGCTGTGGTGTGCCGGAGGAAGATTATAATCGAGTCAACAACAATTTGCAGGCAGCATTGGCGGACTTGAGCCGAACAAAAACTGAATTAGGCCAAACAAAGAACAGCTTAACAGAAACCACCAATAAGGTTCTTCAACTAGACAAGGAGCTTGTCTCCCTTAAGAGTCAACATGACCTCTTGCAAACTAGCTATGTTGACCTTAAACGCAGATATGCGAACCTAGAGAAAAGGCTTGCTGGTACACAAGCTGAACTTGAGGAGTCCCTTGTGGCGCCATACACCGCTATCTCCGGAAGAGAGATAACGTATGCATGGAAAGATCTATCGGGTAAGTTGCATAAGTGGACTCTTCCTGTGGATAGCTATCGGAAGTGGATTGAGATTCCCAAACCTGATAAAAAAGTGCTTATTAACTCCGGAGGCAAGCTTTATACTCTTATCGACTTCAGACAATATGTCCGTACAGAGGGCTTTGGCACGGTTATTCCTGAGCTTTATCGTCAAAGTAGCAATGAGAAGGAATTTGCTAGAGAGGTATTCAATCTAGCAACCCAATTAACAGTGTATTCTAAAGACATTGGGGAAGTCCCTCGCTGGCCAGTGGAAACCCTGACCGAAGCTGGCGGTGACTGCGAAGATTTGGCAATATTATTTGCGAGCCTACTTAAAGCGGCACCATTTCCTTATAGACTTAGTTTAGTCTATATCGATGGTGATTACCCTACTGACCCCAAGAAACCCAACCATGTCATAGTTCAGGTTGATGCTGGCAATTGGCGTTTATTCGCTGAGTGTACCAATAAAGACGGCTGGAATTTCTACGATGAGGTAAAAGGTTGGTTCTTCGAATTATGAGTTTAGGTAGAAAGAGAAAAACAAATAGGGGTTCATAGTAAATGGCAAAACAATTAACTAGACTCGGGGAAATCATAGAATCCAGCACTACCGCTTTTACTGCCCAGTGCTATGAATTGTATGATTTACCGCCGCTGGGTAGTCTGGTGAAGACCAAAGACCAGTCGGTGGAGCTTTACGGCATTGTCTATAACGCCAGCACCACCAGCTTTGAGCCGGGGCGGCGCCCCATCGCCCGCGGCAAAGATGAGGCAACGGAGGAGGACATCTACAAAGCTAACCCCCAACTCAACAAACTCTTCCGTAGCGAGTTCTCGGCACTGGTGGTGGGGCACCGGAGTGGGGATAATCTGTATCACTTTCTACCTCCCAGCCCCGCCCGCATTCACGCCTTCGTCTACGCCTGTACTCCAGAAGAGGTGAAGGAGTTTGGGCGGTCACTGGACTTCCTGAATATTTTAGTAAATGCCCGACTGCCCGTCTCGGTGGAGGAACTGGTTGCCGCCGCTTTGAGACAGATGGCACAAGCACAAGAAGACCCTCATGCGTTTCTGGTGGCCGCGGGCAAGGAGCTGGCAGTCCTGTTGAGCGGGCAGTTTAACCAGCTTAAAGCCATTCTGGGAAGGCTCAAATGAGTGAGAGCAAAGGGGGCGACTGGGATTGCCGTGGGGCAGACCTCCCCGTTCCCACCTCTGGATTCCAGCTTTCGCTGGAATGACATCGGAATGATATGGAGGCTTAAGTGAACGAGCAAAACAGGCAAAGGCTGGGTATCGTTGTTTCGGGTTCGCTGGAAGCCGGCATTGACGTCAAGTTGGACGGCACGGTCTCGGTGGAGGATATGGCGGTCGGTCGCTACGTGACCATTGAGGGGCAGAAACAGCGCTTCTTCGGTATGATAACCGATGTTAGTTTGGGCGTGACCGACCCCCGCCTCACCCTCACCCCACCCGATGTTTCCGACCCCTTCATCGCTGAGGTGTTAGCCGGCACCAGCACCTACGGCAGTCTCCATGTTGCGCCCTACCTCACCATCGGTGGGGATGTTGCCGGGCTGGTCGGCGGGCCGATGCCGGTCAAGACTGTCCCCAGCCACTACTCGGTAGTCAATCAGGCATCGCAGGAAGACGTGGAACTTGTTTTTGGCAAAGAGGACAAGGACCGATATTATATCGGCACGCCGCTCGATATGGAGACCAAAATCTACCTCAGCCTGCCCGAGCTGGTCAAGCGCAGTAACGGCATCTTCGGCAAGAGCGGCACAGGCAAGACTTTCCTCACTCGCATCCTGCTCATCGGCATGCTCCAGAAGAGCGCCGCCGTCAACCTCATTTTTGACATGCACAGCGAGTACGGCTGGGCGGGGACGAGCGAGGGGGGCAGGGTGGTCAAATCACTGAAACAGCTCTTCCCCGCCAAGGTGGCCGTCTTTACCCTTGATGAGGAAAGCTCCAAGCGACGCAAGGTCAGCACCGACTTCGTCGTCAGAATTGGCTACGATGAGATTGAGCCCG
>CAZCEF010000157.1:0-3020 GCA_964497695.1 uncultured Dehalococcoidaceae bacterium
GACTCACCAAGGGTAACACCAATACTACCAATGACACTAGATCAGCCACAACCCCAACAGAATTGACATCACCAGGGGACAAGCGCTTCCCCAAGCCCAACCCTCAGCTTACTAACACCCCGAGCTCACAATGGAATGGTGTGTCGGGGGTTGACTTCGCACATTTTCCCGAGATGATATGCCGGCTTATTCGCTTCCCGGAAGCTAAGAGAAGCTTATTAACACGGTCACCACTACCTGTTGCCCAGTGGTGAGGTCAACCGGGCTGGGCAGGGTGGTCATGGAAAACATACCGGCAAGCTCCCCGGTGTAAGTTGCTGAGGGCGGCTCGGTAGCGGGAGCCCGGCTAAGATACGTTGATACGCTCCTAATATTGCCATCTCTGTGTGCGGTGGCTATACCGCGTAACTCAAGCTTATGGTCATCACGCGCGGTTAGTATCAGTGGCTTGAAAACATTGTTCCCTGTCGTGCTCAGTAATGCCGTCGCGGTATCTCCGCTCTCGAACAGCCAACCGGCGGCAGGACGAGACCCGTCCAAAAAGGGAAAATCCGTACCAGAAGAACCGAGCAGAACTCTCCAGGCTCCGACTGAATTCTGGCGTGACAGAATCTTGATGAGCAGGTCAGCCCCCACCGAGGTATTGAACGCATTGTCAAACTCGCGGTGCTCCGCCAGGGTGCCATCTGGATTCCTTACCTCAATTATCCAGTGCCCGTGGACTTTGATGCCTTCCTGGGATGCGCCGGCGGGAGAGGAAACCGGGGCGGGGGTGGTTTTACCCTCTGATGCCGTGCACCCGGCAAGCGTCATCATACTCAGGAGCAGAGATAGCAACAGCACAGAAAAGCCGAGATGAAATCGCTTTCTCATACAGAACCTCCTCCCGAAGAATGCTGGGTTTTAGGTGAACTATACGCTCTCATCTGGTAGCTGTCAACTGGGGAGCGTAGTACAGTTTAAGGCAAAAGCCTTTCGCCCCTATTCAGGGGGAAACCTGGTCAGGTGATAATTAGGTGCACACCTAAGCAACATCCAAGAGTTGTGTCTATTGACACCTCGTCTCCACCCGCAAAGATATTGTCCTAAAGCTCCTCCGACCTCACAAACTGGCACTCGGTCACCGTGGTCTGCATTTCCTTGGGAACATTCGGAATCACGCAGATAAAGCGGAGGGAGCGTTTGCCGGTCGCCACCAGGAAGTGCTTTTCATTCGGGGCGATGTAGAGCGCCATATCTTTGCTCAATTTCTTTTCCCCGTCCTCGCCGACTACCTTCCCCTGCCCGGAAAGGATAAAGACCTCGTGCTCCCAGGGGTGGAAGTGAGAAGGTGATGAGAAGCCAGGTGCGATATCAAAGACCCGCATGCAAAAATTGGGCGCACCGTGCTCTTCGCAGATAACGCGGCGCATCACGGCGCCGGGGACTTCTTCCATCGGTTTGGTGTCGAGGTAATGACTTACCCTCATCCTATTTTCCCTCCTCATATCTGGCGGTAGCTTTGGTCTTGATGCCACCCCTCTCTTTGTATTCCGCCTCAACGGTCATTGACGCTGGCTTGATGAGCTTGACCAGGTCTTTCAAAATACGATTGATGGCGTGCTCCTGCAATATGCCGACGTTGCGGAACGAGGTGAGATAGTACTTAAGCGACTTCAGCTCAACGAGCAGTTTATTCGGGATATAGCGAATGGTCAGGCGGGCGAAGTCCGGCAGTCCCGTCCAGGGGCAGACGAAGGTGAACTCGTCTGTCTCATAGACCACCTCGGTGCCCGATTCAGAATATTCAAACGGGATGACTTCCAGCACGTCCACATCAATGTTCTTTTCTTTGTGGATGTCAAACCGGCGCGAGGCGTATTTGTCCATAATCATCAATAAGCATTTTATCACTATTTGAAATCCGATGCTAATACGATGTAAACTCTAACTTACTGATAGGTTTTGATTAGAATGAACGACATTGAATAAATCGGCTTTGCCCTTTGGCTATGTTGTAAAGGAGGTGATATGGAAGACAAGAGCCAAGATGTAATGGTGAGAGCATATTCAACACTTCTAGCACTCCGAAAAAATATCGAACCAATGAATTACAATGTGGAAGAAGTTTACGTCCAAGAATTTCACAGCGTTCTTGACCGATTGCGTGACGTAGGATTAGAAGTCGCGGAGTTCCGCATTCCCGAATCGCTAATTAAACCGAGAGTAACTGCTAGCTGGAGTGATGCTCAAGGCACGCATCACAGTTATTCAGATGAAAGATATATTGCTCAACCTTACATTCTGACGAAAATTGATGCTATCCTTAGTTATTTTGAGATTATTACTTCTGAGAAGCCAAGAGAAATCGGTTTTAAAAAACATTCTGGGGGATAAAAGATTGTTCGGCATGGAAAAAGTCGGCGTAGTGATTGCCGCCGGGGGCGCCAGCCAGCGGATGGGCGGAGTGGATAAACTATTTGCCTCCCTGGGCGGCAAGCCGGTGCTGGTACGGGCAACCTACCCCTTCCAGAAATGCCCGCTCGTTGACCAGATTGTCGTCGTGGTGGCGGGGGAAAAAATAAGCCAGTGCCGTCAGTTAATACCTTCGGCTGAGTGGTCCAAGGTGGCCAAAATCTGCGCCGGTGGGGAGCGCCGTCAGGACTCCGTGGCGGCGGGACTCAAGCTAGTTGATAAGTGCGACTGGGTCATAATCCACGATGGCGCTCGCCCGCTGGTGACGGTGGATTTGATTGAGCGCGGGCTGGCAGCAGCAAAAGAAACTGGCGCGGCAATTGCTGGCGTTCCAGTGACAGACACAGTTAAGGTCTCGGCAGACGATTTAATCGTGCGTCAGACGCTCCCACGTCAAAATTTATGGGCAGTCCAGACGCCGCAAGTATTTCGCACTGACCTAATCACCAATGCCTATCGTAACGCTAAGGGCGATGTTACCGACGATGCCTCACTGGTGGAGCAGATGGGGCACAAGGTCAAGCTCTTTATGGGCTCTTACGATAACATCAAGATAACCACTGCGG
>CAZCEF010000158.1:0-3018 GCA_964497695.1 uncultured Dehalococcoidaceae bacterium
CCATCCATTTCCCGCATCAGGTACTCCTTGTAGCCCGATTTCGCCACCACCAGATCAAATAAGTCCACCAGGTTCAGCTCCCGACTCTCACCGGTGAAGTCCGCCATCATCTCGTAGAAACCGAGCATTGCCTTAACAACGCGCGGGCTGAGGGGTGGCTTCGGCTCACTCTCTTTTGACTCAGCTAACATTTTCAAAGCCTGATAAGCCAAGACGCCCTTCATTCTTGCCCACTGGGAGAGTTCAACGATACTACGCTCGCCGATGCCCCGCTGGGGAATATTGATAATCCTCAGCAGACTGACATTATCGCTGGGGTTCTGGAGGAGTCGCAGATAGGCAATGACATCCTTGACCTCGCGTCGCTCATAGAAACGAGTGCCCGCCACCAGCTTATAGGGCACCCCATAGCGCAGGAAGGCTTCTTCCAGCACCCGGGACTGAGCATTCGTCCGGTACATCACAGCGAAGTCGTTCAGCTTAGCCTCACCGCCACTCACCATTTGCTCAATCTCGTTAACGACAAATTGGGCTTCTTCCTGCTCGGTATAGGTCTCAACCACGGCGGTCGGCACACCCTCCTCGTTCTCTGTCCACAGTCCTTTAGGCTTACGCTGTTTATTGGCGGAGATGACATGGCTGGCAGCCTCCAGAATCAGCTTGGTGGAGCGATAGTTCTGCTCCAGCAACACGACCTTCGCCTCGGGGAAGTCCTTCTCAAAATTGAGGATGTTGCGCAAATCAGCATAGCGCCAAGAGTAAATTGACTGGTCGGGGTCGCCCACCACGCACAGATTGCGGTGCTTCCCGGCGATTTGTTTCATCAACTCGTACTGAACGAGGTTGGTGTCCTGAAACTCATCAACGTGGACATGGCTGTACCGGTTTTGATAGCGAGACCGGACTGGCGGGTTATCCCGGAATAAATGCACCGTCTTCATCAGCAGGTCATCAAAGTCCAGAGCATTACTCTCCTCAAGCAATTTCTGGTAGCGCTCATAGACCCGCTGAGCAATCTCATCAAAGTAGCTCCGACCCCACTTGAGGTACTCGGCAGGAGTTAACAATCTCGCCTTGGCGGCATCTATGGCGGTTTGAATGGCTTTCGGGGAGTATTGTTTCGGGTCAAGCCCGAGTTCCTGAAGACTGCGCTTAATCAGGTTGGTCTGGTCTTCATCATCATAGATGACAAAGCCGGGCGCTACACCGATAGCTTTGCCCTCGCGGCGCAGAATGCGGGCGCAAATGGCGTGAAAAGTACCAATGGTCAGTTCCCCCACCCGCCCACCGAGCAATTTGTTCAACCTCTCCGCCATTTCTCGGGCGGCTTTGTTGGTGAAGGTAACCGCCATCATATGATAGGGATTGACGCCAACGACCTTAATCAGGTAAGCGATACGGTGGGTGATGACCTTGGTCTTGCCGCTGCCCGGACCAGCGAGGATAAGGAGGGGACCGTTTATTGTCTCCACGGCTTCCCGCTGTGCCGGATTAAGCTCGGCAAGGATATCCATCACCTAGATTATAACATTCTGACTGCGGGCAGTTGAAATTGACTTTCTAACGGGCTTCTCAAATAATGCCTAGCTCGCTGAACTGGGGCAAGCCACCCCAGTAGATGCCCCACCCGGCAAACAGAATGGTCGCTACGGCATAGCTGATAGTGAAAAACAGGAGAAGCGGCTGGTGTCCCAGCTTCTTCCAACCCCATACCAGACCAAATACCGTGGCAACTGCCGAGAAGGAGATGCCCAGTGGTGCCGTTCCCCCTTCAATAACAACGGTGAAAAGCGTGAAGCCGTGAATGATGCCAGCTACGATGATGAGCCAGACTAGCGCCGGCTTTTCCACAACTTGACCACGCCACCCCCGAAAGATGAGCAAGGTGGCGAGACCAACTATGCCAAAGTGCCAGAGATAATGGCTCAACACCTCATCATAGAAATAAGTCAAGCGGTAGACTTCACTGCCTTTGTCCTTTAACAGATGACCGATTGAGTTAGCCGATAGATGCATCCCCTGACCCTCCACCCAGAATGCGGCAAGAACCAAGAAGACTAATATTCCCCTCCAGCTTAGTCCTTTGTTTTCATTAGCCCGGTAAAGAAGCCAGTACAGCGGCATAAGAATAAGAGGGGTTAAGACATCAACAACGTCGCCGGTTTTCATCAGGGGATAGAGACGACACTCCTGACCCAGCAGAGGGGGACCAATAAGGAACAAAGCAAAGGCGATAGAGAAGAGCAAAATGTAGAAAGATACCCGCTTCATCACTCACCTCCTGAGGCTATTTTTGTGTTGGGCTTTAAGTGTAGTCCTTCCAATACCTCTTGTCAATACTTGACCCCAACGTCTAAAAATGGTAAATTATATGTGGATATGCGCATATAATCTTATACTTGGCAAGAGAGCAATGCAAGAACTAATCAAAGCAATGAAAGCCCTTTCCGATGAGACACGACTCAGAATTCTTTCCGTTTTGCTGGAGCGGGAGTGCTGTGTCTGCGAGATTATGCAAGCCCTCAATATCTCTCAGACGCGGGCTTCCCGCAACCTCGGCATTCTGGAAGAGGCTGGTTTCCTAAAGTCGCGAAGAGATGGGCTCTGGATGGTTTATTCCATAGATTGGGAGGGGGCAAACCACTACGCAATTTCACTCTCCCGGATAATTAAAGACTCTCCAGTTCGCCACAGCATCCTTACCCAAGACAAAAGACGACTAAAGCAAGCCCGACGCGTTGGCATCAAATGCAACTAGAAACGGATAATCAGATAAGTGAGCATTGAGACCATAGTCACCCCCTTGATGGCGGGGCTGATTGCGCTTAAGGACTATATTGCTTTACATGTGGTAACCTGCCTCATCCCCGCCTTCTTACTCGCCGGAGCTATCGTAACCTTCGTTTCAAAAGAGTCAATCATTGGCTACCTTGGTTCGGCGAGCAATAAAATCACCTCCTTCGCCGTTGCTGCTGGCGGTAGCTTTCTGGTATCAGTCTGCTCGTGCACGGTAATTCC
>CAZCEF010000159.1:0-3017 GCA_964497695.1 uncultured Dehalococcoidaceae bacterium
GGGTCGTCATAGTTGCGCAAGCCCTTGGGGTCCCAGTAAACGACCTTCTTCAACGGCGGGAGTTGATTTTTGATTTCCAGGAATTTGTCCGTCTGTTCCTGGTCGTTGACGATAGCGAACTTAGCGCCGGAGTGCTCGGCGATGTATTTGACTTCAGAGGGGATGGAATCAACGAAGATGCCGGTAACAATGCCCCCCGCCGCCTGTGCCGCGAACTCGCCCCAGAACCATTCCGGCTCGTTATCGCCGATGATGCTGACGACATCGCCTGGCTGAAGCCCCAGACTTATCAGCCCGAGGGAGAAGTGCTTGACCTTTTCGTAGTACCGCGACCAGCTATACCGCTGCCAGATGCCAAAGTTTTTTATGCTCATGGCAGTGCGCCCATTCCAGCGCTGGTAATTGTGCTGGATGAGTTTGGGAATGGTGTCCCATTTTTCTAGTTGCGTCGTGTTACCCATAGCCAAAAATAAAATACCTCCCGCCTGGGAGGTATTCTTTAAAAATCAATCCAATTAACTATGGTTACCGGTTAAAAAGACAATCAGCCCCCCAAGCGCACCGAGGTGCGCCCGGTAAAGATGAAGCCGAATGTCTCCACCCGATACGTAACCATTAGTGTCAGCAGTTTACCATAAGGAAAAGTGGCGTGTCAACTTTTATCCAGCCTTATCGTCGTCCCTGTAGCCTTAGCAATTAGCTTACCTTCTTGATTGGTTACGGTCATCTCAGCGATGCTCAGACGGCGGCCTGTTTTGATGACCTTGCCTTCAGAAATCAGCTCGTCATCCGGCTTGGGCGCGGCGATGAACTGAATATCAAAGTTGATGGCGACGCTGGGTCGGTTCACCGAGTTCACACAGTAGGCAAATGCCATATCAGCAATTGACATAATAATACCGCCGAAAACGAGACCATTGAAGTTCTGGTATTCCGGCTTCAGCTTCAGCGAGAACTTGGCATAGCCGGGAGCAAGTTCAAGCATTTGCATTCCCCAGGAGATGGCGAAGTGCTCCTTTCGGAACTTCTCTTTGAGGTCGGCGATGTTGTCTTTTGAGTCGGGCAACCTATCCCCCTAATCCCCCTTCCCTTTCAAGGGAAGGGGGAGGTTATTTTTAAGAGGGGACTTACGCCCCTCTTAGACGCCCCGTTTTCACATTCCGTTATCCCAGCCTGAATTTCTGTGCCGCCTGACGGAAGCCCGCCAGCGAACCTTCTAGCACGCGGTCGGTAACGCAGTAGGCAATTCGGAAGTAGCCCGGCGTGCCGAAGCCTTGCCCCGGCACCGTCAGCACGCGGTGCTCCTGAAGCTCCCGCACAAAAGCCACGTCATCCTTTGTTGGCGTCCTGGGGAACATATAGAAGGCGCCCTGCGGTTTGGTCATCACATAGCCCATCACAGTCAGGTTCTGGTAGAGAAAGTCGCGCTTCTGCTGGTATTCGGTGATTGATACGCTGACCGACTGCAGATTCTTGACGAGGTGCTGCATCAGGGCGGGCGCATTGACGAAGCCCAGTATCCGATTGGCATAAATCAGCCCATCAATCAGCTCCCGCTTCCCGGTGCAGTCGGGATGGACGGCGATGTAACCGATGCGCTCGCCGGGCAGTGCTAGGTCTTTGGAGTGAGATGTTACCACGATGGTCTGAGGGTGGTGGAGAAGGGGGGAGGGGTATTTCAGTCCATCGTAAAGAATCTTGCGATAGGCTTCGTCGCTGATGAGATAAATCGGCGTGTTATATTGCTTTTCTTTCTGCTGGAGTATTTCACCGAGCTGGTGCAGGACTTTTTCACTGTAAACGATGCCGGTGGGGTTGTTGGGAGAGTTAATGAGCACGGCTTTGGTCTTGCTGGTGATGCCGGACTCCAGAATATCAAGTTTGGGCAGGAAGTTGTCATCAGTGGGCAGGACTCTAGCCATGCCATTGTGGTTATCAACGTAGTTCCCGTATTCAACAAAGTAAGGTGCCAAGATGATAACCTCATCACGGGGATTGAGGATTGTCTTGAGGACCACATTCAGTCCCCCCGCCGCCCCACACGTCATCACCACTTCGTTCATGGTGAACTTCAGCCCAGTTTCTACTTGAAGCTGTCGGGCGACCGCCGACCGGGTGTCGGGGTAGCCGGCATTACTCATATAGCGGTGCATGCCGGGGAGAGGGTCGTTAGCTAACCTTTTTAGCTCCTGCTTAAGCTCAGCGGGAGGTTCCACAACGGGGTTGCCTAGTGAAAGGTCAAAGACATTCTCCTCACCATAGCGCTTTTTGAGGACGGCGCCTTCCTCAAACATCTTGCGTATCCAGGAGGCTTCCGCCATATTCTGACGGACTTTTTCAGCGATGGACATGGCTCAGTTCCTTTCTACCCAGCTCAAAGGCATCCAGGTTAATCTGCTGAATCTTGACTGGCAGGTGGAGCGAGATTTCGTCCTGCCAGGTCTCAACTTTCAGCGGCAAAAAGCCTGAGACACAGCCAAGCATGAATATATTGAGCGTACGGATATTGCCCAGCTCTTTTGCCCGCTGTGTCCCCGCCACAAAATAAATGCGGTCTGTTCTCTGCTTCAAAATATTGCCGATTTCTTCATCGCTGGGGTAGCGGTCGGTACCGAGGCTCACCGAAAGGGGTGGCAGGGCATGATTATTGACGATGGCAATTCCTGCTGACTTGAGGTAATGTACCCACCGCGCCGCCTCCAGCTTCTCGAAGGCAAGGAGGATGTCCACTTCGCCCTTCTTGATGAGTGGCGACCATACTTTCTCGGCGATGCGGACGTGACTGACGACACTGCCGCCGCGCTGTGCCATACCGAGTGTATCCGTCTTCTTGACGTCGTAGCCGGCAGACATGGCGGCTTCACCGATGATGTCGCTGGCGAGGATGATACCCTGTCCGCCGACGCCAGTGATGAGAAGGTCGAACTTTGTCATTTAGCTCCCTTAATTTGTGCCCCAGGCTTTATTGCCTGACGAGGGCAGATTTGCTGGCAGAGAGTACAGGCATCACCCACGCA
>CAZCEF010000160.1:0-2969 GCA_964497695.1 uncultured Dehalococcoidaceae bacterium
GCATTGGCTATAGCTACGGCGGCACAATCGGTCAGGCGAAGCAAATCATGCACGGCAAGGCGTCCAAGGTCTTTCACGGTGGCAGAGGCGTATTCGCCGGGCTGCCTAATCCGCTCACCGTCATTCGCTACCATTCTCTGGTCGTAGAGCTCAAAGGGCTGCCGGACTGCCTTGAAATAACCGCCTGTACGGCTGATGGCACCATAATGGGACTAAGGCACCGCGAATATCCGGTGCAAGGCGTGCAGTTTCATCCTGAATCGTTCATGACTGAAGCTGGGAAGGACTTGTTAAAAAATTTCCTGGATGGGAGGTAACGCAGTGATTAAAGAAGCAATTCAAGCACTGGTCTCGGGGCGTTCTTTGACAACTGAGGAAGCGTCCCTGGTTATGGAGGAGATAATGCGGGGTGAGGCGACGCCCGCCCAGTTCGGCGCCTTTGTCACCGCCCTCAGGCTGAAGGGCGAAACAGTGGAGGAAATCATCGGGTTGGCGCGAGCAATGCGGGCTAAAGCAATTCCGGTGCCCTTCTCCGAAGCGGTGGTTGATACTTGCGGCACCGGCGGCGATGGCTCGGCTACCTTTAACATCTCAACAGCGGCGGCGTTTGTGGCGGCCGCTGCCGGACTCAAAGTAGCCAAACATGGCAATCGCGCTATGTCCAGTCATTGTGGCAGTGCTGACGTCCTAGAAGCCCTGGGCATCAAGATTGACCTTACTGCAGAACAGGTGGTGAGGTGCCTTACCCAAGTAGGCATCGGTTTTATGTTCGCTCCCATCTTTCATCCGGCGATGAAGTATGCCGCCGCTCCTCGGCGGGAAATCGGCATCCGCACCGTCTTCAATATTCTTGGTCCA
Organism: uncultured Dehalococcoidaceae bacterium; assembly: GCA_964497695.1. Taxonomy (GTDB): domain Bacteria; phylum Chloroflexota; class Dehalococcoidia; order Dehalococcoidales; family RBG-16-60-22; genus JBGOXU01. The sequence continues at coordinate 859 of CAZCEF010000160.1, forward strand.
CTGACCAATCCAGCGGGCGCTCGGGCTCAACTGCTTGGTGTCGCCGATGATTCACTTGTGGGGAAGATGGCGCTGGCGCTCAGGGGTCTGGGAGTCTACCATGCTCTGGTGGTCCACGGCGAAGACGGTTTGGATGAAGTCACCATTACCGGCAAAACACGCGTCTGCGAACTAAAAGGCGGCTTGGTGCAGAATTATGACATTACTCCTGAGGACTTCGGTTTACCCCGAGCCGGCTTAAGCGACCTGAGAGGCGGCACCGCAACGGAAAACGCTAGCCTTCTCCGCGCGGTCCTTGCCGGCGAGTGTGGCCCGAGGCTAGATGTGGTCCTACTCAACGCCGGCGCCGTAATGTTGGCGGGGGATAGGGTAGCAACACTTAAAGAAGGCGTTGCCTTAGCGCGAGAGGTAATTGCGGAAGGCAGCGCACTAGCCAAACTGCAACAGATGATTGAATTTACCCAGACCCTGACCAGGGAGAAATGATGATTCTGGAAGAAATAGTCGCTGCCAGCCGGCGGGAACTGGAAGTGGCAAAACGCAACCAGCCTCTCGTTGAGTTAAAGAGACTTGCCCGGGAGCAGGCACCCGCACTTGATTTGGCTTCGGCGCTCAGGGGCACGGGTATGAAGTTCATCGCCGAAATCAAGAAAGCCTCCCCATCGCGAGGCGTTATGTGTGCCGATTTTGACCCCGTCAGGTATGCGCGAGTCTACGCGGAGAACGGCGCGGCGGCAATCTCCATCTTGACTGAAAGCGCGTATTTCCAGGGAAGTCTCAATCATCTTAAAGCCGTCAAGGCGGCGCTAGGTGGCAGACGCCTGCCCCTCCTCCGCAAGGATTTTATTTTTGACCCCTATCAGATTTACCAGTCGCGGGCTTATGGTGCCGATGCTCTTCTGCTCATCGTGGCGATTCTTGCTCCTGAAGAACTGAGAGCTCTCCTCCAATTGAGCCACAAACTGGGGATGTGCTGTCTGGTGGAGGTGCACAACGAGGCTGAGGTTGAAATTGCACTCAAGAGTAATGCTAGGATCATTGGCATCAACAACCGCGATTTGTCCACCTTCAAGGTTGATTTAGCCGCCACAGAGTGGCTTATGCCTTTGATTCCCGCCGACCGCATTGTGGTGAGTGAAAGTGGCATCAAGTCCAGAGACGATGTTGAAAGACTGGAAGAGCTTGGGGTCAACGCTGTCCTCATCGGGGAAGCCTTAATGTCAGCGCCGGACGTTGCCGCCAGGATAAAGGAGCTGTTTTGACCAAGGTAAAGATCTGTGGACTCAGCGAGGTGCCGCACGCCGTAGCGGCAGCTAGGTATGGGGCTGACTTTCTCGGTCTGGTCTTTGCCCCCAGCCGACGGCGGGTCACATTGGCAAAAGGACGCGAGATCGCTGAGGCTATCCGGTACTTGCCGGAACGCCCGTTACTTGTCGGCGTCTTTGTGAACCTCCCTGTGCCCGAAGTCAATCAGATTGCCGATTTCTGCCGGCTGGACTGGGTACAGCTCAGTGGCGACGAATATTGCCAGGACATCAATCGTCCGGTGATTAAGGTCATCCATGTCGCTCCAGACAGCACCGCTGAGCAACTTCAGTCGGAGATAGAGAAAGGTTGTTGCTTACCGCTGAAGCATGACCTTATCTGTCTGCTTGACTCAAAGTCTGGCAAAACCTATGGCGGAACAGGCCGAACTTTTGACTGGCAGCTTGCTAAGGAAGTATCCATCAGATATAGAGTGATTGTAGCCGGCGGCTTGACCCCAGATAATGTCGGACGGCTGGTCAGGGAAGTCAAGCCCTGGGGAGTGGATACAGCGAGTGGTGTGGAAAGCAACGGTCGGAAAGACACCACGAAAATAGAGGCTTTCATCAGGGCGGTCAGGGAAGCGGAATCCCGCACCTAGAGAGTGGGCTTGTCCCCTCTCTTTTTCTTCCCCCCTCTTATCACAAAAGCAGTGGGTAAGACTTGAACGAGCACAAAGACTTGCTGGACAGTTTTGCCTTTGCTATACTTCCAGTGGCGGGGTGTGGCGCAGCTGGTTTAGCGCGCATGGTTTGGGACCATGAGGTCGGCGGTTCAAATCCGCCCACCCCGACCATGAATAGGAA
>CAZCEF010000161.1:0-2962 GCA_964497695.1 uncultured Dehalococcoidaceae bacterium
ATATGATGGCTCTCATCGGCTGGCGTGAGTACCTCGGACTCATCAATATAGTCCACGCCGAGTGCTTCCAGGGCTTGCGCCTCAACAAAGTGTCCGATGCGGCATTTCGCCATTACCGGAATTGAGACGGCTTTCATAATGGCTTCAATAATCGCCGGGTCAGCCATACGAGCCACACCCCCCGCCGCCCGGATATCAGCGGGGACTCTCTCCAGCGCCATAACAGCACAGGCGCCGGCGTCCTCGGCAATTTTGGCATGCTCTGGAGTGACAACATCCATAATGACCCCGCCCTTTAACATCTGGGCGAGTCCTACTTTCACTTTCCACGTTCCGGTTTCAGTAGCCATAGTGTGCCTCCTTGGCAAGAGAACGGAAATAATGACACTCCCGTATTCGTATTTTGATACTTTTTGTATGGTTTGTCAACCTAGTTTACTCTGTTTGACCTCACCCCCGATTATTTGCAGTCCATATGCTGATAAAGGTAAAATTAATTTGGCTAGAAAGTAAATATACGGTTAGAAAATGAAGGCGGAAATTATTTCCATCGGCACGGAACTGCTCCTCGGAGAGATTACCGATACCAATACCCCTTATATCGCCAATCAGCTAACCTTACTCGGCATTGACCTGTTCTACACCTCCTCGGTCGGTGATAACCGCGCCCGTTTGTGCGGGATGCTGGAGCAAGCCTGGAACCGGTCGAACCTCATCCTGACCACCGGCGGACTGGGACCCACTCAGGGCGATATTACGCGAGAGTGCATCGCGAATTTCCTTGGCGAAAAGCAGTACGTTGACGAGGATATCAAGCGGCACCTCATCAATTTCTTTGCCCAGCGCGGACTGGAGATGCCCCAGAACAATATCAAGCAAGCGATGCTCATCCCCTCCTGCACCGCCCTTCCCAATCCCCTTGGTACCGCGCCAGGGTGGTGGGTGGAAAAGGATGGCAGAATCATCGTCACCATGCCCGGACCGCCTCACGAGATGCAGTTAATGTGGAAAAACCAGGTCTTTCCTCGTTTGCAGAAAAAAGCGGGCGCTATCATTATATCCCGTGTGGTCAAGACCTTCGGTGTGTCTGAGTCCAAGATAGACGAGCTACTTGCCACCTATATCCCCGACGCCAACCCCACACTGGCGACCTACGCCAAGCTGGATGGCATTTATCTCCGCATCACGGCTAAAGCCGCCACCCCCGATGAAGCCCGGGAGATGATTAACAAGCGTGAAGCCGATGTCAAAGCTATTGTGGGTGATGCCATCTGGGGCTACGATGAGGATACGCAAGGTGGGGTGGTGGGACAACTGCTTACCAGCAAGAAGCTATCGCTGGCGGTGGCGGAGTCCTTTACCGCTGGCTATCTGACCCACACTCTCGCCACAACGCCCCAGAGCCAGAGCTTCTTCCGGGGCGGGATTACCGGTACTTCTGATGACGTTAAAGTCAGGCTGGGACTGAACCGGAAGCTGGTCACTGGCAAGGTAAGCCCAGAATTGACCAGCGCTATGGCGACCCTGGTGCGCGAGAAGCTAGGCGCTGATATTGGCATCAGTATTGAAGGGAATGTGGAATCGTCAAGCGCCGAGCTAACTCAGGTAATCATCGGCATTGATAGCCCTCAGACACGCCCGCCCAAAGTGCAATCTTACTCGGGCAGGCTTTACCAGATGAAGACAAGGGCGGCTTATTACGCTCTGTTTGACCTGATGAAGATTCTGCGGGCTTCTTGAGAACCTATCCCCCTACCCCTGAGAGGGGAAGGGGTTTTCTTTTCCGTATTATCCCCACAAGGAGTTTAAGCGCGCGGTCAGTCTCCCTTTTCCTTTTTCTTCACACTTACTCTTGAGAGGTGATACCCGCTTCTCTTCAGTACCTCACGAGCGGCAACCACCCCGGAAGCCGAGGCTTGAATCAAGCCACGACTGACCCCAGACCCATCTCCCACGGCAAACAGGTTACCAACCTCAGTCTCCAGGCTGGGAGTGAGTTGGGGTCGGCAGGAATAGAACTTGACCTCAACCCCGTAAAGCAGTGTGTGAGGCGAGGCAATGCCGGGCGCCAGCTTGTCCATCGCCTGAATCATCTCAACTATGCCGGTCAGATGGCGATAAGGGAGGGCGAAGCTGAGGTCGCCGGGGGTGGCTGTTTTCAGGGTCGGCTCAACAATGCCGCGCTCAATACGGGCGGGAGTAGAACGCTGACCTTTCATTAAATCGCCAAAGCGCTGTATCAGCACTCCACCACTGAGGATATTAGCCAGCCTTGCCAGATACTTCCCGTAGGCGATTGGCTCGCGGAAGGGCTTGGTGAAGGCAGTACTGACCATTATGGCAAAATTAGTATTCTTACTCTTACACTCGGCGTAGCTGTGCCCGTTAACTGTGATGACCGGGTCTGAGCCGCCGGTTGATTCCACAATTACCTCCCCACCCGGGCACATACAGAAGGTACGCAGACGGTCGTCAAAGCTCTTGGAGATATATTCCAGCTTCACTTCATACAGCACGTTGGTCAGTGCTTCCAGCACCGCCGCGGGCACTTCTACCCGCACCCCGACGTCCACCGGGTTATTGGACATAGTCAGTTTGAGCCGGCTGGCTTCCTTTGATAGCCAGTCGGCGCCTTCCCGACCCGGTGCCAGAATGAGATAGTGACAGAAGAGCTTTTCGCCGGCTTCCGTTTCAACCCCTTTCACCGTGCCATTGTCAACAAGGATACTGGCTGCCGCGGTCTCCAGCTGGAATTCAACCCGGGAAATTAGTTTATCACGCATCGCTTTGAGCACGCGGTAGCAATTTTCCGTTCCCAGATGACGGACCGGCGCCGGGATTAGCCGCAGTTCCGCCAGAGAGGCTCGCCGCTGCATCTCCTCAACAACTTCCCCATCACCGTATACTTTGGGCGGTGCGCCAAACTGAAGATACAGGTCATCAACATACTCAATCAGGGCGC
>CAZCEF010000162.1:0-2944 GCA_964497695.1 uncultured Dehalococcoidaceae bacterium
GTCACGGATAATCCCTTCGTGAACAATCTCCAGCTCTTCAATACCGATTTCATTAGTCTGAGCATTGAAAACTGGTCCCGAGACCTTTCGTGGCCAGCCGGCAATAAAGTTCCAGCGACCGATTTCATCCCCGGTCTGGTTCTTCATAATGATGGAGCCATCCTGCCGAGCTTCCTTGACCTTGCCTTGCTCCACTTTCTTGCGCCAATTCCAGATCTCCATGGAATCGGTAATGCCGCGCTTGAGGACGATATTCTCCCATTTGAGTGCTCCGGGAAGTTTCATGTACACCAGCTGTTTGCCACCGGATTCTTTAAACTCGATCAATTCCGTTTCCGAGCCTAAGCCGGTGCACTCGCGGAAATTGCCTGTCACGGGTGCTCCTTTGATATCCACTTCAAAAATGAATGATTGTATCGGGTCTTTGCGTTGTCCTGTTTGTGGCATTTCTGTTTACCTCCTTTCCCTTTAGTTTTAACTTATTCCGCTACGGCGGCACCGCCAGCCCACTGGCTGATGCGGAAGATGACGAACTCCGCGGGCTTCACTGGGGCCAATCCGATTTCAATAATGACCTGACCAGCATCTCTTACCTCTACGGTATTGAGCTCCTCATCACACTTGACATAGAAAGCTTCGTCAGGCGTGGCTCCGAACAGAGCCCCATCTCTCCAGACTCTGGTTAGGAAAGCCCTAATGTCTCGCTTGATGCGCTCCCACAGGTCCCGGTCGTTCGGCTCGAACACCACCCACTGGGTACCCAGTTCAATGGACTCTTCAATGAAGTTGAACAACCGGCGGACGTTGATGTACCGCCACAGAGCATCACTGGAAATAGTCCTGGCTCCCCAGACTCGGATGCCTCGACCCGGGAAGGCGCGAATGCAGTTAATGCCGTCTGGATTTAAGGAATCCTGCTCGCTTTTTGTGATCTTCAGCTCCACCCCTAGAGCTCCTCGAACTATCTCATTGGCTGGCGCCTTATGCACTCCCCGTTCGGTATCGCTGCGAGCATAAATACCCGCCATGTGTCCCGAGGGGGGCACCAGAACTGTCTCACCATCACCCAAGGGATTGGCTACTTTGATCCAGGGATAATACAGCGCCCCATACTTGGAGTCATAGCCTGCTTCCTTCATACGCCAGTCCTTGATCTGCTGGGGATTCATGCCCGGAGGACAGTCCAGAATGGCAAAGCGGTCTTTCATACTGGCGCAGTGGTCAAGCATGGCCTGCTGGATAGCTTTAACTCCCTCCATCGACAGCTTGCCCGCTTGGTACAGAGCCATTAAGTCGGGGGCACAGACCATGGTGACGTCTTCCGCAATTTCAAAGCCAGCAACGCCAGTGCGGGCTGCGGCATCACCAACTATCAGCTCAGGCTTTACTTCTACTATTGCTGTGCTTGGAACTGTCACTAAGGGATAGGTTCCCACAGCCGGGGTACGCTCCGCCAGACTCAAGGTTGATTCTTTTTCGGCTACTCTGACTAGCTTGGATTCTTTGTTGACCACGTCAATAACATTGCGTGCCCCTCTTGTCTTTCTCAATGTGACATTCTCAAATACTTCCCGTGTTTTCCCGCGATGGACAATGAGAGTGAACTGGTCTTCGGGGGCGCCTTCTGCCGGCGGCGTTACTTCTACGGTTATCTCGCCGGCGGGGACTCCAGGCTCAAGAGCAGTGATAACCAGGCTTGCCAGGGTGGGCTCAGCTTTCGCTGGTAAAGACGCCGCCACCCCAGAAATTTCTTCGCCTCCGGGCAATCTACTAACATAGCAGCGTCCGCCACCGTTATTGAAGTAGCCATAAACAGCATGAGCTAGATAGCCCCCGGGTATGAAACCGCCAAAAGTGTTGACAAATTGAGTCCAGTTGGTAATGAAAGTCGGTTGATTGACCGGGCCACACTCGGCAAATCCCACGAAAGCGGCGACTGCCGTGCCCACGCCCTCAATAGGCCTTGCCCCCCGTTCCACTTCTTCTACATAAACACCAGGAGAAAGATATTGTGGTGACATTTTCACCTCCTTTCTTTTCGCTTTTCGTTTTTGCCGGGCAAGGTAAAGGAAATCCGTTACAGTTCAAGCTCATTCATCTGCCCGGCAGCTGAAGATAAGCCTGAGCTGACTCTAAATTCTTACCTCATTCTCACCCCCTTTATAGTTCAATGTTATAGTTGTCACTGGGAATGACAACGACAGTTTCCTTAGTAGGTCGTCCCGGTGCTGAAACCTGAAAGGTATGTTCCCCTCTACCAAGCTTGATAAAGGAATAGTGACCGTTATCATCTGTCTTAGTCGTCATACCAGCCTCTTTGGCAATGACAGTAACACCTCCGATTCCTGCCTCAGGCTTACCTTTCTTGTGGACAATCCCACCAATTTGCACTATCTCTTCCACTTCTCCTTTTTCTTTCTCTTTGACTTCAATGGTCTTGGTCCAGACTATAGGTGCCGTCAAAGTTATATCGAGGTCCATAGGCAGAGTGACCACATAGTTGATGGACGGCTTCAGCTGGTTATCCAGGGCGCTCCAGAAATCCGCCGGGTTCTTAAATAGGCCGTCGGGCTGAGCCGCCGAGGCATGAATAGGATACTCCAACTCTTTTAGTGCTCCCTGTAGAATCTCCTCAGGCAGGAAAGGGTATCGGCAGAGTATCGCCACGAGACGTCCCAGAAGCCTGTGTTCATCCCCCACATCCTTTGTCCATACGGTGACGAGGTAAGAAAGGTCAACCCGCAGTGGTGCTTTCTTCTTGGTAGCTGTCTTGTTGTTATTGCGCTCCACCGTCCACTCATAGCTGCGTAGCTCGTGGTTCTCACGGATATCATAAAGGTATAGGTTCACTGTTGGCTTGGATTGGGACGCCGCCCACTCACGGTCGGGGGCTTCAAAGTTGATATTCACCTCGGTTGAGTTCAAAGCCCCTTTCTTTATCAGC
>CAZCEF010000163.1:0-2934 GCA_964497695.1 uncultured Dehalococcoidaceae bacterium
GCGATAGTCGTTACGAGTATCCGGCAGGAATCACCTTCCCGGCAGTTTTCGCTCTGCTTACTCACCTCTATTCGGCGAAATACGGCATACCTTTACCCAAGCTAAAAGAGCAGATGGCAACCGTCTCGGTGCAATCGTATAAATACGGCCTGTTCAATCCCAAAGCCCACCTCCGCAAAGAAGTTACTGTAGAGGCGGTGCTGAATTCCTTTATGGTGAGCACGCCAATCCAACTACATGATTGCTGCCCCTTCTCCGATGGTGCCGCTGCCCTTGTTCTGGTATCGGAAAAGGTAGCGAGGAAATTAACCAATAAACCGGTTTATTTTGTCGGCGTGGGGCAGGCTTCGGCTGGGCCACTGTTAAGTCAGGGCGAATACTTACCCCGCATCCGAGCGCGGGAAATCTCCGCCAAGCAAGCCTATGACATGGCTGGACTCAAGCCGGCGGACATTGATATCTGCGAGCTTCACGACTGCTTTAGTATTGCCAGTCTCATCGCTGCCGAAAGCCTCGGCTTTTTTGACTACGGGAAGTCTGGCGAGGCGTGGCTGAAGGGGGAGGCAGCGATTGGCGGTAAAATCGCCATCAACCCCTCGGGTGGACTGAAGTCAAAGGGACACCCCATTGGCGCCACTGGTGCCGGTCAAGTCTATGAAATCGTCAAGCAGTTCCGGGGCGAGGTGGAAAAGGAGCGGCTGGTGGATGGGGCTAAGATAGGCATGACGGATACGCTGGGCGGGGATGGGGGCACCTTGGTGAATATGATTTTCCAGAGGGGCTGGTAGGAGGCTCAAGATGGAATACAAGTTAACTTTTAAGCAATATAATGAGGCGCTGAAAGAGAACAAACTCCTTGGCTTGAAATGCCAGGACTGCCGTGGCATTACTACCCCGCCGACGATGGTCTGCCGCCAGTGCGGCAGTAATAATATGGAAATCACACAACTATCGGGTAAGGGTAGAATTCAGACCTTCACCACAGTTAACGTTGCCCCCGAGGGCTGGGAGAAGGAAATACCCTACACCATCGTGCTGGTTGAGATGGATGAGGGTCCCTGGCTGATGGGCCATTTGAGCGGCATTGACCCGACTAAAGCCGGCATGGAATTAATCGGGAAACGGGTGACAATGGGTCATGCCATCTTCCCCGGCGATAAGTATTCGGCGGGAGAAGGCGTGCGCCCCGTCTTCAGTCTAGCTTAGGAGGGCAGTAATGGCAGAACAGGAAACTTTCCTTGACCGACTTCGCATTAATATTGGCTTTAAGACTTTTCACACCAAGACAGTTACCGAAGCGGATATTCAGAAGTTTGCCGAGGTCTCCGGCGACTACAATCCCATCCACATGGACGAGGAATTTGCTAAGGGGACATTCTTCAAAGGCAGGATTGCCCACGGGATTCTGACACTTTCTTTTTTATCGGCGGCCGCCGCTAAATTGCCCGGCTTGCCCGTCCTGCTTTCCTTTTCGGGCAAATTCTTAAAGCCGGTGAGAATCGGCGATACCGTGCGGGCGGAAGTGGAGGTCACCGGTATGCGCAAGGAAAGGGGCATTCTCAGCCTGAAAAGCACCTGCACCAACCAGAATGGCGAGGTGGTGATGGAGGGTGAGACTCTGGTCAAAATTTTCGAGTCGCCAACCTGCTAAGCTGCCTCCTTCAGTATTTGGCGGGCAATGGTCATTCTCTGCATCTCCGAGGTGCCCTCGTAGATTTCCGTGATTTTGGCATCGCGCAGATAGCGCTCCATCGGATACTCTTTCACATAGCCATAACCGCCGAAAATCTGGATGCCTTTATTGGTGACAAACATCGCCGCTTCAGCAGCAAAGACCTTCGCCATTGATGCCTCTTTGATGAAGGGCTGCCCCTTGTCCTGGAGGTAGGCGGCACGATAGGTCAGCAGACGCGCCGCTTCAATCTGGGTTGCCATATCGGACAGCATCCACTGAATTGCCTGAAAGTTGGCAATGGGCTGACCGAACTGCTGGCGCTCCTTGGCATATCTTAATGCTCGCTCAAAGGCTCCCTGAGCAATACCCACCGCCTGGGCAGCAACCACTACCCGACTGGCATCAATGGCATTAAGCGCAATCTTGAACCCCTCCCCCTCTTTGCCCAGACGGTTTGCCTCCGGCACCAAGCAATCTTCAAAGACAAGTTCGGCACAAGACGAGCCTCTGATGCCCATTTTGTGCTCCAGTTTGCCCACCGAAAAACCTTTCATCCCTTTCTCAACGACGAAAGCAGTAATGCCCTTATGCTTCAGCGCCGGGTCAATCGTGGCAAAGACCAGAATGATTTCCGCCTCGGCGCCATTGGTGATAAATATTTTCGTTCCGTTAAGGACATAACCGTTTTCCTTACGACTGGCTGTGGTGAGGAGGGCGGCGGGGTCGCTCCCGGCACCGGACTCAGTCAGCGCAAAGGCAGCTAGCTTCTGCCCGGTAGCGATGGGTGTCACGAAGCGTTGCCTCTGCTCCTCAGAACCAAAAGTGGCCAGGGGATTGCCGGTAAGCCCGGTGCTAGCTAAAAGTATCGCCCCGGTAGAAGCGCAGACACGGCTCAGCTCTTCAGTCACCAGACATAACTCAATTGCGCCACCACTGCCCCCGTACTTTTCGGGAAGTCCCAGCCCCAGTAACCCAAGCTCCGCCATCTTCTTGATGCTCTCTGCTGGAAACCTTGCTTCTTCATCAGTCTTGGCGGCAATTGGTTCCAGTTCCTTGACGGCAAAGTCCCTCGTCATCTTCTTAATCATTGTCTGGTCTTGAGAAAGGGAAAAGTCCATATTTGTCCTCCTGCTTAAGTATTTTTACGGGCAAACCATTAGTCCCAATTTTTTGACCTCACCCCCTTAAATCCCCTCTCCTGCAAGGAGCTATGTATCAAAAGTCTAAATTATTAAACACTTTTGGAACAAATGGCCATT
>CAZCEF010000164.1:0-2914 GCA_964497695.1 uncultured Dehalococcoidaceae bacterium
CCGCAGTGGTTATCTTGATGTTATCGTAAGAGCCCATAAAGAGCTTGACCTTGTGTCCCATCTGCTCCACCAGTGAGGCATCGTCCGTAACATCGCCTTTTGCGTTACGATAGGCACTGGTGATTAGGTCAATATGAAAGACCTGTGGCGTCTGGACTGCCCATAAATTTTGACGTGGGAGCGTCTGACGAACGATTAAATCGTCTACCGAGACCTTAACTGTATCTGTCACCGGAACGCCAGCAATTGCCGCGCCAGTCTCTTTTGCCGTTGCCAGCCCGCGCTCAATCAAATCCACCGCCACCAGCGGGCGGGCACCATCGTGGATGATGACCCAGTCGCACTTGCCAATCAGCTTGAGTCCCGCCGCCACGGAGTCCTGACGACGCTCCCCACCGGCGCAGATATTGGTCACCTTGGACCACTCAGCCGAAGGTATCAGTTGGCGGCACTGGCTTATTTTTTCCCCCGCCACCACAACGACAATCTGGTCAACGAGCGGGCATTTCTGGAAGGGGTAGGTTGCCCGTACCAGCACCGGCTTGCCGCCCAGGGAGGCAAATAGTTTATCCACTCCGCCCATCCGCTGGCTGGCGCCCCCGGCGGCAATCACTACGCCGACTTTTTCCATGCCGAACAATCTTTTATCCCCCAGAATGTTTTTTAAAACCGATTTCTCTTGGCTTCTCAGAAGTAATAATCTCAAAATAACTAAGGATAGCATCAATTTTCGTCAGAATGTAAGGTTGAGCAATATATCTTTCATCTGAATAACTGTGATGCGTGCCTTGAGCATCACTCCAGCTAGCAGTTACTCTCGGTTTAATTAGCGATTCGGGAATGCGGAACTCCGCGACTTCTAATCCTACGTCACGCAATCGGTCAAGAACGCTGTGAAATTCTTGGACGTAAACTTCTTCCACATTGTAATTCATTGGTTCGATATTTTTTCGGAGTGCTAGAAGTGTTGAATATGCTCTCACCATTACATCTTGGCTCTTGTCTTCCATATCACCTCCTTTACAACATAGCCAAAGGGCAAAGCCGATTTATTCAATGTCGTTCATTCTAATCAAAACCTATCAGTAAGTTAGAGTTTACATCGTATTAGCATCGGATTTCAAATAGTGATAAAATGCTTATTGATGATTATGGACAAATACGCCTCGCGCCGGTTTGACATCCACAAAGAAAAGAACATTGATGTGGACGTGCTGGAAGTCATCCCGTTTGAATATTCTGAATCGGGCACCGAGGTGGTCTATGAGACAGACGAGTTCACCTTCGTCTGCCCCTGGACGGGACTGCCGGACTTCGCCCGCCTGACCATTCGCTATATCCCGAATAAACTGCTCGTTGAGCTGAAGTCGCTTAAGTACTATCTCACCTCGTTCCGCAACGTCGGCATATTGCAGGAGCACGCCATCAATCGTATTTTGAAAGACCTGGTCAAGCTCATCAAGCCAGCGTCAATGACCGTTGAGGCGGAATACAAAGAGAGGGGTGGCATCAAGACCAAAGCTACCGCCAGATATGAGGAGGGAAAATAGGATGAGGGTAAGTCATTACCTCGACACCAAACCGATGGAAGAAGTCCCCGGCGCCGTGATGCGCCGCGTTATCTGCGAAGAGCACGGTGCGCCCAATTTTTGCATGCGGGTCTTTGATATCGCACCTGGCTTCTCATCACCTTCTCACTTCCACCCCTGGGAGCACGAGGTCTTTATCCTTTCCGGGCAGGGGAAGGTAGTCGGCGAGGACGGGGAAAAGAAATTGAGCAAAGATATGGCGCTCTACATCGCCCCGAATGAAAAGCACTTCCTGGTGGCGACCGGCAAACGCTCCCTCCGCTTTATCTGCGTGATTCCGAATGTTCCCAAGGAAATGCAGACCACGGTGACCGAGTGCCAGTTTGTGAGGTCGGAGGAGCTTTAGGACAATATCTTTGCGGGTGGAGACGAGGTGTCAATAGACACAACTCTTGGATGTTGCTTAGGTGTGCACCTAATTATCACCTGACCAGGTTTCCCCCTGAATAGGGGCGAAAGGCTTTTGCCTTAAACTGTACTACGCTCCCCAGTTGACAGCTACCAGATGAGAGCGTATAGTTCACCTAAAACCCAGCATTCTTCGGGAGGAGGTTCTGTATGACAAAGCGATTTCATCTCGGCTTTTCGGTGCTGTTGCTATCTTTACTCCTGAGTATGATGACGCTTACCGGGTGCACGGCATCAGAGAGTAAAACCACCCCCGCCCCGGTTTCCTCTCCCGCCGGAGCGCCACAGGAAGGCATCAAAGTCCACGGGCACTGGATAATTGAGGTAAGGAATCCGGACGGCACCCCGGCGGAGTACCGTGAGTTTGACAATGCGTTCAACACCTCGGTAGGGGCTGATTTGCTCGTCAAGATTCTGTCGCGCCAGAATTCGGTCGGAGCCTGGAGAGTCCACCTCGGTTCTTCTGGTACGGATTTTCCCTTTTTGGATGGGTCTACTCCTGCCGCCGGTTGGCTGTTAGAGAGCGGAGATACTGCGACGACATTACTGAGCTTAACAGGGAACAATGTGTTCCGGCCACTGATATTAACCGCACGTGAGGACCATACGCTTGAGTTGCGCGGCACAGCCACCGCACATAGAGACGGCAGCATCCGATCAGTGTGGACGTGGCTTAGCCGGGCTCCCGCTACCGAGCCGCCCTCGGCAACTTACACCGGGTCTCTTGCCGGTAACTTTGCTTCAACTACCTTGTCCAGTCCTGTCAACCTGACCGCCGGGCAGCAGGTGGTGGTTAGTGTGGTGATAAGCTTCTCTTAGTTATGGTGGGAAGTGCTTCTCCCCTGGTGATGTCAATTCTGTCGGGGTTGTGGCTGATCTAGTGTCATTGGTAGTATTGGTGTTACCCTTGGTGAGTC
>CAZCEF010000165.1:0-2912 GCA_964497695.1 uncultured Dehalococcoidaceae bacterium
GGCACGGGAGAAAATTCAATACGCAATAGGAGGTAAAAAATAATGGCACTAACACTGGCGGAAGCCGCCAAACTTTCTAATGATATGCTGCTGCAGGGGGTGGTGGAGACTATCATCAAGGAATCGCCTGTACTCCAGCGACTTCCCTTTATTGAGATTGTCGGCAACGGGCTGACCTATAATCAGGAAAAGACGCTCCCCAGCGTGGAATTCTATGACGTGGGTGATACCTGGGTGGAGTCCACCCCCACCTTTGAGCAGAAGACCGCCCAGCTTAAGATTATGGGCGGCGATGCTGACGTGGACAACTTCTTAAAGTCCACCCGCAGCAATATTCAGGACCTTGAGGCAGCCGTGGTGGAGTTGAAAGCCAAGGCGGTCAAGGACAAGTTTGAGGAAATTTTTGCCTACGGCGACTCCACAGCCAACCCCAAGGCTTTTGATGGGCTGAGGAAGCTGATTAACACCGGTGCGGCCGGCTCTCAGGTAATCGCTATGGCAGATGCCGGCGCCACACTGACTCTCGCCAAGCTAGACGAACTCATTGACGCTGTCAAGGGTGGCAAGCCTGATATGCTCATTATGAGTCGCCGCTCCCGACGCAAGCTTAATGCCCTGGTGAGAGCGAGCGGTGGGATGATGGAGACTGACCGGGACAAGTGGGGCAACTTCATCCAGTTCTGGGACGGTATTCCCATCGGGGTGAACGACTGGATTCTGGATACCCACGTGGTGGCGGGTGGGGTGGAGACGGCAACTACCGGCGGTGACTGTTCCACGATTTACGCTGTCCAAGTGGGGGAGTGGGCGCTTTGTGGCTTGACCAGCCCGGGGCATCTGACGGTGGAGCCGCTGGGCTCAATGGAGAGCAAGGATGCCAGCCGCACCCGGGTCAAGTGGTATGTCTCGCTGGCACTCTTCAGTTCGGTCAAAGCGGCAGCACTGATTGGGGTTAAGGACTAATTTCCCGTTTGTTGAGTTTGAGGAGTTCGTTGAGTTATCGAGTGCCTCTCGCCCCAACTCTACGGACTCCATAGACTCTCAGAGACGGGTCAGGAACAAGTGAAAATGGAGGCAAAAGAATGACACTGACAGTAATTGAACATGTGGAATATCCCTTTGCTAAAGGAGTGTTAACATCAGACGGCATTCAGTGGTCGGCGGAACGGGACACCACCACTGCTGGGGTGGATGTGGGGGTAGAGGGTGTTACTATCAAACCACCGGCGCTGGGTGCACTGATTGAGGTTGAGTTTGGCTTGACGGCGGCTTTCCGGGCGGTGTCATCTGCCACCGCAGACTTGACTTACAAATGGCAGGTAAGGAACGCCGGCGGCACCTGGGTAGATTTGCATAACGCCGTTACCAAGACGGACATCGGTACGACCTATGTTGAAGAGACCCGGAGTGGTCGTTTCCCGCTCCAGGCTAATTTTAATTCGCTACCCTTTGAAGTCAGGCTTATCATCCAGTGCAATGAGGTAAATCAGGGTCGCGCCAAAGTCAAGAATTCAAGCTACATCCGGGTAAAATACGCGGCTTCTTAGCTGGAGGGACGATGACCAACTTTCTCTTTGCACCACCAACTCTGGGCACAAACCTGGCGCTGACGGGGCTACCGGGTGGTGGCAATAAGATACAGGACCGCAGTTTTTGCGCTAACCCCGGCACCATCACCGGCGCCACCTGGAAACGCCTGCCCAGCGGACTGTGGTACCTGAGCTTTGACGGTAATGATGACCTGGTGACTATTCCCCACCACCCCAATCTTCAGCCCACTGATGCTATCACCATCAAATTCTGGCTAAAGCCGGTCTCGCTAGTTGACTGGGACCAGATTTTTGGTAAGACGTCAGGAGACCCCTGGAGTGACGGCTATGGCGCCTACGTTTTTAATAGTGGTGGCTATACGGTCAAAGCCTGGGTCAACAACTACACGGTAAACCCGCTTAGCCTGAAAATTGATATTGGCAAGTGGCAGCATGTGGTCATCACCTATAACCGAGCCTGGGGAACCACCGGGGCATTGCGGGGCTACGTCAACGCTGTTCCAGCCACCCCAGCGAATGCTACGGCTCAGATTGGTGCCAATACCGCTAATTTGCTGTGGGGTAAGACGAGTAGCGGGGGATACTACTTTGACGGGGCTATCGTTCTGGCGGAAATTATACCCAGTTGTGGCTGGAGTGCTCTGGATGCCCGGAACAGCTTTGACCGCGAAAAACATTTATTTGGAGTGTGGTGATTCCAGAAGAAAGGGGGAAGGATGAAATACCGAGTGAGATTAGACTTAAGCTTTATCAGCGAACCTGATGCTCAGGCACTAATGACTTATGCCAAACAGCTATCAGGCAAGGCGGTGAGTATCAATGAAGGCTGGGACAATGAGGAGATTTCCTTCTGCGACCTGGAAATCTGCCGGCACGATGAAGGCTTGCCGTGCGAAAAGCTGGAACGAGTTGAAATCAGAAAGCTCTAAATAAATGAGCTAGGGTACCCGAATTAATCTAGCCAGTAAGAGAGGTGGACTATGAATCTAACTGAAATGAGGACTCTGGTCAGACGCGACCTTCATGATGAGGATGCCAGTAACTATCGCTGGACAAACGACGAGTTGGACCGGCATATCACCCATGCGGTGAAGGACTTTTCGGAATACCTCCCTTTGGAGCAGAAGGCGACCAAAGCCACCACGGCAGGCTCTAGGGAGCTTGACATCGCAACAATTACCAATCGGGTAATGGTGGAAGCGGTGGAATACCCGGTCGGCAGGTTTCCCAAGAGGTACCAGCCCTTTGCCGCGTGGGGAGACGCGCTGACCATTCTCGGGGAAGAAGTCCCTGACGGTTCTAACGCTTATATTTACTACGGCAAACTCCACACTCTTGATGCCAGCACCTCTACCATCCCTC
>CAZCEF010000166.1:0-2897 GCA_964497695.1 uncultured Dehalococcoidaceae bacterium
TCAGGGGCACAATGTGGTTTATTGTGCTAAAATGTCTCTGGCATTTTCAACAGGGAGTTTTTGATTGGGTAAAATTCTGTCCATCATCATACCCACCTACAATGAGCGGGACAATATTGCGCCTCTGGTAAAGAGAATACACAGCGTCCTCTCTGGTCATAACTACGAGGTTATCTTCATTGATGATGACAGTAGAGATGGCACTGCCGCCGCCGTCCGGGAGCTGGAGAAAGACTTCCCGGTGCGGGTTATCGTCCGTAAGGATAAGAAGGGGCTGGCTTCAGCAGTCGTTGACGGCATCAGCTATGCCGATGGCGGTATCGTGGGGGTAATGGATGCCGACTTACAGCATCCTCCTGAGGTAATCCCGGCTTTGCTCCGCGCCCTGGAGAGCGGAGCCGAAGTGGCGGTAGCCAGCAGATACGTTAGGGGTGGGGGGTGCGAGGGGTGGTCGTTTACCAGGAGACTATTCTCCCGAGGGGCAGTGCTCATTGCCCACCTGTTTCTGCCCGAAACCAGAGCGGTGCAAGACCCCATGTCCGGCTTTTTCCTGTTTCGGAAACAGGTGGTGGCGGGCGTTGAGCTTAAGCCCACCGGCTACAAGATACTCCTGGAAATACTGGTGAGAGGAAAATATCGGAAACTGGCAGAGGTCCCCTTCCGGTTCGGCTTGCGGGAGAAGGGAGAAAGTAAGCTTACCCTAAAGCAGCAGATAGATTACTTAAGGCACGTCTATAGCCTGATGCGTCGTCGGCGAGAGCTAATCAGGTTTGTTAAGTTCTGTCTGGTGGGGGGGAGCGGGGTAATTGTCAACATGGGACTGTTATGGCTACTGACTGAATTTGGTGGTCTTTATTACCTGCTTTCCTCTGCCGTAAGTATAGAGACCTCCATCATTTCCAACTTCACTCTGAACGACTTCTTCACCTTCTCTGACCGGCGTCCCGCGGGGTTGAAGAGCTTTCTCAAAAGACTGCTCAAGTTCAATCTGGTGAGCCTGGCTGGGCTGGGCATAAATATGGCAGTGCTCTGGTTTCTCACCAGCGCGGTTGGACTGTATTATCTTATTTCCAACTTATTCGGTATAGCCGCGGCCACTCTCTGGAATTACCTGGTCAACATGTTATGGACCTGGCGATGATAAACAGAGTAGTCAGGCTGAGCAAAAAAGAGCATTTCTGGATTATCGTCCTCACCTTGATAGTCTTGGTCATGCACTTTTCCATCATCTTCTCCCCGAACAAGATAATCCTTGACGAAGAGTTTTACGTCAATGATGCCCGGCGTATCATCGGTGGCGATGCCCAGCTCCGCGCCGAGCATCCTCCGCTGGGCGAATTATTAGTCGCCGCCGGAATCCTCATTTTCGGGGACAATTCTCTGGGATGGCGATTTATTGCTGTCCTGATGGGCAGTGCCAATATCTTCCTTCTTTACCTTATCTGCCGGCAGTTAGCCCTGTCCCGTCGGGCTTCCTTCGTGGCTAGCTTCCTGTTGGCGCTGGAGAACCTAACCTTCGTACAATCCAGCGTCGCCATGCTGGACGTCTTCAGTGTCGGTTTCATGTTGCTCGCTTTCTGGCTGTATCTGAAAGGAAAATACCCGCTGGCTTCGGTTGCGGGCTGTTTCAGCGTCCTCGCCAAGCTCTCTGGCGCTTCTGTCTTCCTGGTCATGTTCCTTCATTGGCTTATTGCCAGACGGGACCGTCAGCGCCTTTTTGTGCTATCCGCGTTGCTGGCACCGCTACTTTTCGTTGAATTACTGCCGCTTTTTGACTTCGCCATCACCGGGGAGCTAGTAAATCCCTTCAAGCGAATTTACGACATGATTGCGCTGAGCGGAAGCATTACTTTCAAGACTGCCGCCTACCACCCCTTTGTCAGCCGCCCCTGGGAATGGCTCATCTTTCTCAAGACCATGCCCTATAACTATGACCCGGATTATCTAGCGGTTATCAGCCCCACCTTGTGGGCATTGATTATACCCACCGTGGTCTACACATGTTACCGCATTAAAAAAGGTAGCGACGCTGCCCTGTTCAGCCTTCTGTGGTTTAGCAGCACCTATTTACTGTGGATACCGCTGGACCTGATTACTGACCGGCTCACCTATCCCTTCTACTTTTTCCCCACGGTAGGCGCTGTCTGCATTGGTCTGGGGATGGGTCTTTCCGAGCTACTTGAGCTCGGGCAAAACAAGGAGAGACGTAAGCTCAGGCTGACGGGGGTATCCCTATTCTTCCTGTACCTTTTACTACATACGGCTGTTTTCGTATTACTCTCACCAGTCTTCGCCCGATGGCTACCCCCTATTCGGCGCTTACTGCTATAGTTGACGAACGGGGGATAGAAGAACCTATCCCCCTAACCCCCTTCCCTTGGGAAGGGAAGGGGGAGGAAGATTTAAGAGGGGACTGACGCCCCTCTTCAACGCCCCGTTTAGAGTTTTCCGAGGAAGATGGGGCGTCCGACAGGGGTGAGGTGCCCTCCCCTTGAGATTGCCACGCTTCACTCTGTGAAGGACTACGCTCCTCGCAATGACAGCAGTTTTGGGCTTTAGAGTTTTGAATTTCGTCTTTTCCACCTATTGACTTTTCACTTGGTGCCAGAGTAGAATTCGCCACGTGGCTCAAATGAAATCCCACTTTCTTTTCAAGCTATCTGGGCTTGTCCTGATGACGCTGCTCCTAATTTCCACCCCTCTCCTTGCCTCTGAAGAGGTAAAGTGGACTGAAGTCGCTATCCCCACCCAGGGTAAGCCGGGCAACTGGTTGCTCGCTTCCGGCTCAGATGTCCAGCACCTGACGATGGCGATTGACGGCACACTTTATGCCTACGGCAAAGGTCTCACCTACACTCTTTACAAGTCCACTGATGACGGCGATACCTGGTCTTATA
>CAZCEF010000167.1:0-2892 GCA_964497695.1 uncultured Dehalococcoidaceae bacterium
GTATATCCCATACTTTACCAGCGTCTCTTTTTCCTGATACACAATTACACTCTGGTGGCAGTCCCGCTATTTATCTTCATGGGCATCATGCTGGAACACTCCGGCATTGCCGATACCATGTTTGATGTCTTATATATGTGGCTTGGTGGGATGAGGGGTGGACTGGCAGTGGTGACGGTGTTAGTGGGCACCATCCTTGCCGCTTGTGTGGCGATAATCGGTGCCTCCATCAGCATGCTCGCCCTTACCGCTCTGCCACCGATGATAAAACGGGGATACGATAAAGCTCTAGCCAGTGGCACCGTGGTCGCCTCCGGGTGTCTGGGGATTCTCATCCCACCCAGTATTATGCTGGTAATTTATGGACCAATGGCGGGAATCTCAGTAGGCAAGCTGTTCATGGCAGCCTTTTTTCCCGGTTTTCTCCTTTCCGGTTTATACATGAGCTTTATTGCCGTCAAGTGTTTCCTAAACCCAGAGCTGGGACCACCATCACCTCTAGCAGAGAGAGCCAGAGTCACCTTAAGGAGGAAAACCTTCCTGCTGTTTAAATCCCTCTTTCCGCCGGCAATTGTCATTCTGTCAGTGCTGGGTGTGATTTTCCTAGGGATAGCGCCACCGACTGAAGCCGCCGCTATCGGCGCTTTTGTCGCCACGCTATTGGCTATCGCTTACGGCGGCTTCTCTTGGTCCGTCCTGAAAAAAACGACAGTGCAAACATTGCGACTAGGCAGTATGATACTGCTCATTGGTGGACTCTCTTTTGCCTTTGTTGGCGTTTTTATCCGCGCTGGTTGTGACAAAGTGGTCGCCAACGCCATCATGGCTAGCCCAGGTGGGAAGTGGGGTGCCTTTGGCATAATCATGTTTATTATTTTCATCCTCGGGTTCTTCATTGACTGGATTGGCATACTCTTCATCATGATTCCTGTCGTCTCACCGGTAGGTCAGCTGATGGGCTTTGACCCGCTCTGGTTTGGGCTGATGATTTGCGTTAACCTTCAGACGGCTTTCATGACACCACCACTGGCTCAAGGTATCTTCTTCCTGCGTGGCGCCGCACCACCCGAACTGGGCATCAAGATGAGCGATATCATCCGGGGATGCGTTCCCTTCATTGTCCTGGTTCTGGTCGGGCTTGCCCTGTGCTCTGCCTTCCCAGAGATTATCACCTGGCTGCCAAGCAAGATGATAAGGTAACCAAAACAAAGGAGAAATATGGCTGGAGAGGTTCGTGTCGTTGCCCACAGACCGCTAAAGGACTTTGCCCTAAAGATATTCATTAAGGCGGGTGTTTCTTCCCGAGACGCCGACCAGATGGCTGACGTCCTGGTCTGGGCTAATCTCAGGGGAGTTGACTCTCATGGCGTCCAGCTTATCCCCTGGTATGTGCAGGCAATAGACATCGGGCACTTCAACTTAAAGTACAAGATTAAGGTGGAAAAAGAGACACCTGCCACTCTCCTCATTGAGGCAGACCACGCCCCCGGCGCTGTGGTTACCATCTGGGCAATGAACAAAGTGATGGAGAAAGCGAAGAAAGTGGGCATCGGCTGGGCGGCTATCCGTAACACCAACCATCAGGCAGCGATGGGCTACTATTCTCACATGGCGGCACGGCGCGATATGGCCGGGATTGCCTGGGTGTGCGGGCCAGTGAATACAGTGCCCTATGGCGCTAAGGCGATGGGCGTCTCCAATAACCCCATCGCTATCTCGGTGCCCGCCAAACGCCATCCCCCTCTGACTCTGGATATGGCGACCAGCATTGCTGCTGCCGCTAAGCTTCTCGTTTACCGCGACAAGGGTTTGCCTCTCCCCTCTGGCTGGGCTCTGGACAAGGACGGCAATCCCACCACCGACCCCGCCAAAGGCGTTATGCTCCTGCCCATCGCTGGACCCAAGGGTTCGGGGCTCTCAATGATGCTGGAATGCCTAGCTAGTGTGATCGTAGATAATCCCAAGCTTGAACCGGTGCTGCACGGCAGGGAAAAGACTTTCGGTACGGAGCCGATTGCCGGTAGTCCCGACCGCGTCCGCCAGCATATTCAGAATAGCGTCATCGCTGCCATTGACATTGCTAACTTCACCGATGTGGCAAGCTACAAAGAACATATTGATAACCTTATTGATGGTATCAAAGCCCTGCCCAAAGCGGAAGGTTTCACCGAGATTTTTGTCCCCGGCGAGCCGGAGGAAAAGACGGCCGTCGAGCGCGCTCAGAAGGGAATCCCAATTCCCGAGAAGACCGCGGCAGGTCTGCAGAAGGTGGCTGAGCGGTTTGGCGTTGAGCTACCGCCCGGAATGTAAGTGTGGAATCTTGATCAAGTTTTTACCCAAAAATCAGTGTGTCCTCGAATATAACCCGGCTTACCCACCGGTGCTCAGGGTCGCCTCTGGCGAGATTTTTCAGTTGGAGACCCCGAGCATCCTGACCTATATTGCGGACTTCCCGAATAAGGCAACAGTGCCGGTGACCGGACCGGTGTTTGTTGAAGGCGCTCGCCCCGGCACGGTGCTCAAGGCGGACATCATCAAGATAGAACTGACGGCAGGGAGAGGGGTAATCTGCGCCATACCAGGCAAGGGTGCCTTTGGCGATAGAATACTCAAGCCCGAGTATAAGGTCGTCCGCTACGACAGGAAGTATGCCTATTTCAATAGCCTCCGATTGCCCCTCTGCCCGATGGTGGGGAAGATTGGTGTGGCTCCCCCTGATAGAGGCATTAACTGCAACACCCCGGGGCCACACGGGGGCAATATGGACATCACTGACGTAACGGACGGGGCTTCCGTCTATTTCCCCGTTTTCGTGGAGGGTGCCCTGTTCGCCGCCGGCGATGTCCACGCCGTGATGGCAGACGGCGAGAGCGAAGTCTCGGCGGTGGAGAC
>CAZCEF010000168.1:0-1322 GCA_964497695.1 uncultured Dehalococcoidaceae bacterium
ACAGCTCGCCCCACAATGCTCAGTCCACGGTTCAAATTCTCCTGAAGACACGAAAGTTTCATGGTAATACCCCCAAAATTACAATCATCAGTGGGCTTAGTATATAACAATGACGGCGACTATTCAAGGGTTATCGTGCCGCTTCTACCGCCACTTTTCTTGACCAGACGGATATTCTCTATCCTCATCCCACGGTCAATGGCTTTGCACATATCATATATCGTCAGGGCAGTAACGGCAGTGGCGGTCAGGGCTTCCATCTCCACTCCCGTCTTCCCTGTGCTTGAAACAGTGGTGGTAATCTCAATAGCGCCATTGGCTTCATCTAGGCTGAACTCAATCTTAATGTCGCTGATTAGGATGGGGTGAGCGAGGGGGATTAAATCCGGGGTCTTTTTGGCGGCCATTATGCCGGCAAGCTGAGCAATGGAAAGGACATCCCCCTTTGCTGCCTTTCCTTTCTTTATCAGCTCCAGTGTGGCCGCTTGCATTCTGACGATTCCCTTGGCGATAGCTTCCCGGCGGGTATCCGGCTTATCGCTGATGTCCACCATCTTGGGACGACCGGCGGTGTCAAGGTGAGTGAGGGCTGGCGCGGCTAGCGGAGTTGGTGGACTGGCGGGCATTTCGGTCTGGCTTGCCAGAGTGGTGGCTAGTGAGTGAGCTTCTATATGGAACGGGTTTTTATTGCTTTGGTCAATCCACCTCCAGTGCACCTTACGCTGGCTGACAGCAGCGTCCAGCTTTGCCCACAGGTCGCGGTTGACTTTTCTTTGCCAGCCTTTGGTTACGGTGCCGAAGAGGTACTGGCTGTCCGTATACACGATTACTTCTGAGCCTTGAGGGGTGCGCGAGATAGCCTCAATAGCGGCGGTAATCTCCATGCGGTTGCTGGTGGTCTCTTTCACAATGCCAGAGAAAGTGTGCTTTTGCTGCTTGTCAATTATGACCGCTGCCCAGCCACCCTGGTTCAGGGCGGGGTTGTAGGCGCCATCAGTGTAGATTTCAATCATAGCTTTTATTAACTACCCCCCCACCTGAGAGAAGGGACGACCTCTCGGCACCTGACCCTCGGTGAGGTGGTGGCGGAGGGGCTTGCTGGCAACGGCTTCCTTAATCAGGCTCTTTAATTCCTCTGGAGTCATGCCATTGCGCAGGCGCTCCCTCAGGTCAATCTCCTCTTCGTTGAGGAGACAGAGACGGAGCTTGCCATCCGCAGTGAGGCGGAGCCGGTTGCACCCGAAGCAGAAGTGCTCGCTGACCGGCGTGATGAAACCGATGGTGCCCTTTGCCTCGGGCAAACGGAAGTACTTGGCGGGTCC
>CAZCEF010000168.1:1422-2859 GCA_964497695.1 uncultured Dehalococcoidaceae bacterium
TCGGCGGCATAGCGTGCCAGCAAAATGCCATTGGTGGTCAGGGAGAGGTCATCAATGGCTTTAATACTCGCTAGCATCCGCACTAGCTGCGGCAGCCCCAGCCTCACCAGAGGTTCGCCGCCGGTAATTCTGACTTTGTTGATGCCCAGCGCGGCGGCCGCTTCTGCCACGGTATAGATTTCCTCGTAGGTGAGGATATCACTATGGGGCATTTGTTTGACGCCTTCAGGCGGCATACAGTAAACACAGCGTAAATTACAGCGGTCGGTAACCGAAATACGTAGATAATCTATCGGGCGTCTAAAAGAATCAGAAAGTCCAGTCATTAATACACTCCTATACCTTGCTACCAATCAATCTTCTCAGTACTTCGGGGACCTGTCGGACAGCTTTCCCCCGATGGCTTACCTGGTTCTTCACTTCCAGGGGCAATTCTGCCATCGTTTTCCCCAGGCTGGGGAGGTAAAAAATGGGGTCGTAACCAAAGCCATACTTACCCTTCGGCTGAAAGGTTATCAATCCTTCACACTCGCCGCAACCGAATTCCGCTTTACCATCTGGTGTTGCCAGAGCGATGACGCACTTAAAGCGTGCGGTGCGCTTTTCCCAGGGTACTCCCTCCAGTTTTTTCAGCAAATAGTTAATCCGGTCCCTATCCGAAGCACCTTTCCCAGCATAACGGGCAGAAAGTTGTCCCGGCTCCCCACCCAATACCTCCACCTCAAGACCGGAATCGTCAGCCAGGGTAATCAGCCCGCTTCGGGCGGCTAAGGTGGTCGCCTTCAAACGGGCGTTTTCCACCATGCTTTCGCCAATTTCGTCAACGACCAGATTGATACCCTCTTCCGCCAGCGTCACCAGTCGGTAGGGGAGGTCAGCGAGAAGACTTTTGTATTCCCGTACTTTGGCTTTGTTATTCGTCGCTAGAAGTAGTTTAGGCTGCAAACCGGCTCCAAACTAGGCAATTTCATCAATGGGCATTGCTGCCATGGTTAGCGTCTCCACGGTGCCCCTCGCCCCCAGCTCTATCGCCACTTTGGTTATCGTCTTATTGTCAGCGGCTTCAAGAATGTTGACAAAATCGTAAGGACCGAGGAGAAAATATTGACATAATATTTTGGCGCCCATAGCTTCCACTTCTTTGTTGACTTCTTTGATTCGCTTCGGGTTAGACTTTATCGTCTTCCTTCCCTCGTCAGTTAACTTGGTCAGCATCACATAGTACGCCATTTGCCTCACCCCCGTCTGGATTATTTCTTATAATAGCTAATGCCAGTTGACTCAGTCAAGGTCAGTGAATCTTCGCTTTAATTTCTTTGCCACTTGGGACAGGGTAGTGTATTCCATTTTTTCCAGAGGCAAACGGTGCGGCTCAAAGGGACCGTGTCGGCGCATATAGTTCGCCACTTCGTTCGCCTGCTGGCGGGCAAGGTCAAA
>CAZCEF010000169.1:0-2833 GCA_964497695.1 uncultured Dehalococcoidaceae bacterium
GGCACCTTCGCCGAATATGCCAAAATCCCTGCCGTCTGCGCCTGGAAACTGGCACCGGGTACTGACCCCGACCTGGGCGCCATCCTGGAGCCGATGGGCGTCGCTGTCAACGGCATCCTGAAGGAAGACGTGAACAATAAATCAGTGGCGGTCTTTGGCTGTGGTCCCATCGGGCTGTGTGGCATCGGGGCTTGCTACGCCTGGGGTGCCGCCAAAATCTTTGCCGTTGAGGTCAGTCCCACCCGCCTTCAAATGGCGAAGAAGTTCGCCCCCAATGCCATACTGCTGAACCCCAACGAAGTGGATGTCGTCAAGAAAATTCACGAAGCCACCGAGGGAAGGGGTGTAGATGTCGCTCTGGAAATCAGCGGCAATGCTAAGGCGGCCCAGACGGCTTTCAAGGCAATTAGACGTGCCGGCAGAGTCAGCCTGATCGGTCTGCACGGCAGTCCGGTCGAGCTGAGTCTTAACGAAGATATTATCTACAAGGAAGCCCGGGTCTACGGCAGCACCGGCCGCATGATGTGGAAGACCTGGTGGGATATGAAAGCTCTGCTTGAGTCCGGCAGGTTCGACCCGATGCCGGTCATTACCCATCGCATGCCGCTGGAGGACTTCGCCAAGGCGATGGAACTAGCGGAGAGCGGCAAGGCGGGCAAGATTCTGCTCTATCCCAGCAAGGAGAAATAATTGACCGGAAAGAAGCTGGGTATAGTCGCTGACGACCTGACCGGAGCCATGGACAGCAGCGGCTATTTTGCCCGCCTAAGATATAGTACCGTTGTCCTACTTGACCCAAGCTTTCCTGCCACTGCTGACGTCGTTGTCATCACCACCAACAGCCGTGCCGAAGACCCGGCGCGGGCACGGGAGCGCGTCAGGCAGGCAGTGGGGAGCCTGGGTGGGCGGGTGGTCTACAAGAAAATCGATTCTACTCTCAGAGGTAATGTTGGTGTTGAACTGGAGACAGCTATGGCGGAGCTTGACAGTGAGAAGGTGATAGTCGCCCCAGCCTTCCCCACCGTGGGGCGGACGACGGTGGAGGGCGTCCTCTTGGTGAATGGCGTGCCGGTAGCCGAAACCCAGTTTGCCCGCGACCCCATTTCCCCGGTGAAGGAATCCCATATCCCTACCTTGCTAGAGAAGTCAATGGGACGAGCGGTGGGTAACATCTCAGTCACCGACATTGAAGCCGGCGCTGAAGCACTCTACCGCAAGGTCACGCAGGCACCGGAAAAAGTAATCGTGGCGGACGTGACTCACCAGTCGCACCTCGTCGGCATTGTCCAAGCCAATGTTTTGGCGCAGGGGCGCTGGCTGCTCTGTGGCTCGGGGGGAATGGCAAGAGAACTGCACCCTTTTCTTGGCAAGGCGCCCAAACTCGCCAAGACAACGAAAACGCACTCAGTCATCGGACCGGCACTTGTGGTCATCGGCAGTCAGAACCAGGTCGCCGGTAAGCAGTTGCTCAGGGCAAAAGACGAGCTGGGTCTGAAGATTCTGAACGTTGACGTGGAAAATCTCAGTGTGGAAGTACTAATTGCCGACGCCAGTCGGGTCCTGGGTTCAGGACAGAGCGTGGCAATTTCTTCAACTTTTGTCCGGTACGTGCCCGAATTGAAACAGAAAATTGCGCCCTTTCTAGCCAAAGCTGCCGTCGGACTTCTGGCGAAACACAAAGTCGCCGGGCTGTTTTTGTCCGGTGGGGACATTGCCCTCGCCGTCTGTCAGAAGCTGGCTATCGCTGCCATTAAAGTAAACGGCGAGGTGGAAGCCGGCATCCCGGCTGGAGAGTTTATCGGCGGCAAGGGGGAGGGGATGAGGGTGGTTACCAAAGCCGGTGGTTTCGGTACAGAACAAGCGCTGGTCAAAGCCTTAGCCTATCTGGAGGGAAAGGGATAGCTATGACTGAAGAATACCGACCGATACTGGCAATTACGATGGGCGACGCCGCCGGTTCGGGTCCCGAGATTGTGGTCAAGGCGCTCGCCGTCCCGGAAATTTATGAGATAAGCCGCCCGATAGTAATCGGTGACGCGGCGACGATGCAGGAAGCATTGAGGATTACCAAGGTCCCCGGCGAAATCAGAGCAATCAATAAAATATCAGAGGCTAAGTTCAAGCCAGGCGTTATTGACGTTATTGATTTGAGGAACATTCAGCTTGACCGACTCACCCGCGGACAGGTCAACCCGATGGCAGGCAAAGCCGCCTACGAGTATATCAAATTAGCCGTGGATTTAGCCCTCGCCGGGGAGTGTGATGCCATAGTGACCTCGGCGATTAACAAAGAGGCTTTGAACAAAGCCGGCTACCATTATGACGGGCATACCCAGATACTGGCAGAACTCTGCCGCGCTAAAGAGGTGGCGATGATGCTGGTTACCGGCAAATTGCGAGTGAGCCATGTTTCCACCCATGTTTCCCTGCTCCGGGCTATTGAGCGGGTGCGACCCGAGAGGGTTCTGACCGTGCTCAAGCTTACCAACGAAGCTCTGAAGCAAATGGGCATTGAAAATCCCCGCCTCGCCGTATCGGGACTTAACCCCCACGCCGGGGAGAGGGGACTCTTTGGCGATGAGGAGCAGAAATACATCATCCCCGCCATTGAAGAAGCCAGACGCCAGGGTATGAACGTGACCGGACCCCTTCCCCCCGACTCAGTTTTTCTGCGTGCCTCACAGGGGCAGTTTGATGCCGCCATCGCCATGTACCACGACCAGGGGCATATCGCGGTTAAGATGCTCGGGATAACGGAGGGGGTGAATGTAACGCTGGGCTTGCCCATCATCCGCACATCGGTGGACCACGGGACGGTCTTCGGCAAAGCCGG
>CAZCEF010000170.1:0-2814 GCA_964497695.1 uncultured Dehalococcoidaceae bacterium
ACTGACCGGGCATTAAAAAGGCTGTCCCGAATCAGCATCACCAATTTCATCAGGCAGTCGTCTTCGGTCAATGTCAATGCGGCTGTGAAAGAAGTTGTTGCTGCTTGCGAAAAGTGCCGCTGGGTATGGGTGGTGAACGATGCCGGTCAGCTTGTCGGCTGGATAGACCGCACTACCCTGCCCGAAGGTGGTTCGGTCAAAGAGGCAATCGTCCAGGTGAAGCCAGAGGAAATTGCGGTTTTGACTAGCGCTACGCTGCGTGAGGCGCTTTCGCGAATGCTCGGTCAGGGCTTCCGTAGTGTGCCCGTCGTTGATGATAAGATGCGGCTTATCGGTGAGGTGACGTTAAGAGATATTGAAAGCGCCACCGCCGAGACGGAGACGTCCTGATGCGCCGCCCACGAATCAGGGATTGGATTTTATTAGCCGTTTTGATTGCCGCCTTTGCCGGCCTTATGGCGAACACCCAACTCTGGGCGGTAACTCTCCGCTTCCTCTTCCCGGCTGAGGCTCAAGTCATCCACCCCCGTGCCAGCCCCCTCACTTTGCTTCTGGAGCACCTGACGCTGGTAGCTATCTCAAGCTCAATCACCATACTCATCGGCGTACCACTGGGCATCTGGGTGACCCGACGTAGTGGTCGGAACTTCCTGCCCATCGTTACCGACCTCACTTCCTTCGGGCAGACCTTTCCACCGATTGCGGTGCTTGCCTTAGCCGTCCCCGTCCTTGGCTTTGGCGTTCTGCCAACTGTTGTTGCCCTCTTCCTTTATGGGCTGATGCCCGTTGTGCGCAACACTATTGCCGGCTTAAACGCTGTCCCCCACGACCTCATTGACGCCGGCTATGGGATGGGGATGAGCCGAATACAGGCTCTCTTGCGGGTTGAGATTCCCCTTTCGGCGCGAGTTATCCTGGCTGGCATACGCATCTCGGTCATTATCAATATCGGGACGGCGATGATTGGCGCAGCAATTGGAGCGGGGGGACTTGGCTCACCGATAATTGCCGGACTGGTGCTGGATAACCTCGCCTATATCATTGAAGGCGCTCTGCCGGCGGCAGTTCTGGCGGTACTGGCTGACCAACTGCTGACAAAGGTTGAACAGAGCTTCGTCTATTGAGCTCCTAAGCTCAGAATCCCGATTAGCTCCAGGCCACGGATAATCATGCTCACCGCAATTGCGGCAAGAAGCAGACTGAACACCCGCGAAATCGCCTTGAGTCCGCCCTGCCCGATAAGAGACACAATCTGATTGCCCAGCATAAAGATAGCCCAGGTGATAATAATGTTGAGGACAAAGGAGACCAAAACGAGGTAAAGAGGAAACTGAGCCGAGAGCAAGAGCAGGGTGGTTATGGTTGCTGGACCCACTGTCAGCGGTGTGCCGATGGGGACTACCGCCGCCATAACATCTTCCCTGGTTACCTCAGTGACGCGTCCAGTGAACATGAAATTCACCGAAAGCACCAGCAGGATGACGCCCCCAGCGATGGCGAACGAGCCGACAGAAATATCCAGCACTGCCAGAATAAAGCGACCGAAGAACAAGAAAATCAGCCCGACGGTCGCTGCCGTTAACGCCGCCAAATGAATGGTCTTGCGCCGTTGCGGGCGGGTCATGCCCTCACTAACGGCAATGACGAGGGGCAAATTGCCCAGCGGGTCAATGACGATGAAGAGTGGCACAAAGGTCAGAATGAAGCCTTGAAGCCAATCGTTCACTGTGTCTCCTATTTAAATAGCCGGAAGATAATATTGAGGACAATCGTTAAAATCAGGCTGATAACGAGTGATGTTACCAGCGGGAAGAAGAAAGTGAAGCCGCCTTTCTGAATAGTGATGTCTCCCGGCAACCTACCGATAAACGGGATTTTACCCCAGAAACTGAAGATAATCCCAAAGATAACCAGGAACACACCAAAAGTAATTAGAATCTTGCCGAAACCTTCAAACATTGCTTTTCAATTATAGCAATAAGCACAGCTTAAGACTAGGGTAGTAGCGCACTCTAAGCTTACCCCTTGACCCCCTTCCCTCGTAAGGGAAGGGGGAATCGTTTTAAAGAGGGGGTCTGCGCCCCTCTCGGTTTAATTACTCCCCTGGTTGGAGGTAGAATTGCCATTGCTGCGAGCCTAAACAGTGAGTATTAATTCATATTCCCTTAAAATCCAAAAGTGGGGTGTCTAAGAGGGCATCCGCCCCCTCTTTCATATTTTCCCCTTCCCCAAACCAATTCCCCGGGGAAGGAGCTCAATTGAAGACCTTCGGGTTCTTGTCCGGAACTACAATTCCTTCCCGTATGAGCCAAGTGAAAAGCGACTGAAGTGTCCGCCAGTAGGCGTTCACCGTATCGGGAGATGCCAGCCGCCTGCCGGACCGTTGCCAACTTCGCATTAGAATTAACCTCCATAAACACTAATGCCTTTTTCACTGAAAAAACCTCTAAAGCGGATGCAATTGACTCTACCTCAGATTTCTTGAGGCGTTCAAGAAAGTGAACCGTAATTGACTTCCTACCATGCTTTACGAATGAAAGGAACGATACGGAGATATCCAAGAGCTTACCAAGGTACGGTCTGAAACTCCTAATTCAACCTGACACTTGTTGATTTCTTTAAGAGCTCTGAGTGGTAGCTTCTGGTAAACACCGCTGTTTACAAAAGTGTTTATAAGACATAATCTATTTTCAACATTATGGAAATTTAGGGGTGATTTCGGGGCTGAATGCTTGGTCGGGGTGGGCGGATTTGAACCGCCGACCACCTGAACCCCATTCAGGTGCGCTACCAGGCTGCGCTACACCCCGATTT
>CAZCEF010000171.1:0-2811 GCA_964497695.1 uncultured Dehalococcoidaceae bacterium
AGGGCGGTTAACACGAAGAACAGGCAGATGCCGGAAAGCCTTTTCCGCCGCTTGCGAAGGTGGGTAATCTGCGGTCTAAGTCCCTCCGGGACGGGGCTGTCAGGCTTCACCTGATTCATCAGTGCCTCGATGCGCGGCTGTATCGCAAAGTGGACATAGGAAAGCAGGACCGTCAAGATGAGTAAAGACACCCACTTAATGATTAGCGGTGGAAAAGTCACCAGCGCACTCCAGCCGTACCCTGAGACATAGGTCAGTGCCAGTCCACTGGCGGCCATTGCCCCCTGAAAAATGAAACATCTCACGGCGTTATGGTGAATGATGTTCTCCATGTAACGGTCAGTAAAGTAACCCAGAGGCGCTCCGAAAAGCGCTCGCTCATTGACGACGACTAGCATGTAAAATGGCGCCGCCATCATCAATGTTGACAGTAAATGAACCACCAGCAGGAAAGCTCGCCACTCTTCCATTCCCCACCTCCCGGCTCTTAGAGCTAACCAACAGCTAAAATGCCCTTATATTAATAGTATAACACGCCGGGTTCCGTCAATGTGTAGTTTGACTTTGAATACTCGCACCACTAGAATTAAGAGCCAAAGCAACATCAGCAGGAGGGAGTTTAAGGGGATGCACTCCCTGCTGGAATGGTAAAAGCGGTTCCTGCAACCGGCAAAGGAGGCAAAATGCAGTGCGATTCTAAACGACTCCAGTTTCGTATTTTGTCGGACCGGCAGATAGCCGAAATCCATAACGCCACCCTGCAGATTCTGGAGCGGGGGGGCGCTGCTTTTGAGGCGAAGGAAGCCCTTGACATCCTAGGGGAAGCTGGACTTGACGTCTCCAATCCTGCCCGGGTAAAGATGCCGACACATATGGTAGAGGAAGCTATCCGCAAAGCTCCCAAAATAGTTACCACGTACAGTCGGGAGGGTGCGCCTGCCATTATCCTCAATGGCTTGACGGGCGCTCATTTTGACTCAATCCCTGATTTGCCGACCTACCGCGACCCCTTATGAAGCGTGAGCGCACTTGCTACGTTGAAGATATTGCCGATACCGCGCGAGTGATTGATGCCCTGCCCAATGTGGAGTGGGTCTTGCTGGGGACGGTTAATCCAACGCTCCCCGCGGCAATTACGGATAAAGTTTCCCTCCTTCAGACCATCCTGAATACAACCAAGCCCATCATGGGTGAAATCAATGACGCCGCCAGTCTCAGGGAGATGTTCACACTCCCCGCGAGATTGTCGCTGGCGGCGCAAAGAAATTCAAAGCGAAGCCCTTTTTCATCGGTTCCTGTGAGCCAGTCAGTCCGCTAGTGCATGGCAAAGATGCTATGGAGAAAAGCCTGCTCTGTGCTGAGAAAGGAATTCCGTGTGTTGTCTATGGTATGCCGATGGCAGGAGCGACTACCCCGGCGACCTTCGCTGGCTGTCTGGCGATTGCCAATGCCGAAGTCCTGAGTCAGCTGGTTGTCCTGCAACTCAAGAACCCCGGCACGCCGGTTATCTATGGTTCCATCCCATCCATAATGGACATGAGAACCACCATTTACTCATATGGCTGTCCTGAGTTGAGCCTGATGGGGGCGGCACTGACCGAGGTCTGCCATTCCTACCAACTCCCGATGTTCGGGGTGGCGGGTAGCACCGACGCGGCTATTATTGGTGTCCAGTCTGGTGCTGAGATTACCTATGAAATACTCACTTCTGCTCTAGCTGGCACTGACCTCGTCCGCAGCGCCGCTTTCCTCTATCATGCCAAAGTTGGCTCGCCCGAAGTCATCGTTCTCGGTAATGAAATTGTTGATATGGTCAAGGTGTTGCTCAACGGCATAGAGGTCAATGAGGAGACTTTACCCGTGGAGCTTATGATACGCCTGGGTCCTAAAGCTAATTATCTTTTTGAAAGTCACACCCGGAAGCATTTCCGCAAGTTCTGGGCACCACCTTTATTTGACCGTAGCTTTACTCCAGCTAATTCCAGGAGTGCCGAAGACTTAATCAACCGGAGGACTATTGAAATCATAGAGACGCACCAACCTAAACCCCTTCCTGAAGACCTGGTGAAAGAGCTTAAGCAGGTAGAAAAGACTTGGTTTGACCGCGTTGGCTTGAAACACGAATATCCCAAGCGTAAGGAAAGGTAGAATACCTGAAATCCAGGACAGGCGTCTTGACAAAGCAGTTTGCTATTTATGGTATAATTAGCAATATCCTCTTTTCTTCTCAAACGGAGCAAATCGCCCATTTATTATAAAGTCAAATCGGAGTTACGGGAAGGTTTCTGGTGACACCTGCCCGGCAAAGGGGGGTGGTAGCGTTGTGGTAAGAAGAAGGAATGAAAAGAGCACAAGGTCTCATTATTTTAGGAGGAGAAAATGAGGTTAAGTAAAATTTTAGCTCTTGTTTTGGTGGTAATACTGGTAAGTATGGTGGTTGCTATCGGCTGTGCGCCGAAACCAACGCCCGCTCCAGCACCAACGCCTGCACCCGCTCCCAAACCAACACCCACCCCAGCACCGGCACCCGCCCAGCCGCCAAAAGTAATCAAGTGGCAAGGCCAGCCAATTTCACCTCCCGGCACTCTTGAAACGGAAAACATGCTGGACCTTATTGACCGAATCAAGATAGCCAGCGGTGGACGTCTTGAGATTGTCCTCAATGCCACCGGCAGCGTTGTGCCGTCAACCAAGGAGTTTGACGGTGTTGACCTAGGTACCCTGGACTATGGTAATCTCGCACCCAGCTATCTGGCGGATAGATGGCCCGCGGCTAACCCGTTTGCCTATATGATTGGTGGTCTATCTGGT
>CAZCEF010000172.1:0-2787 GCA_964497695.1 uncultured Dehalococcoidaceae bacterium
ATGACAAACTCGTAGCCCTTCTTGGCACAATAGTTCACCAGGTCTTTAAAGCCAGGGCGAAGGACAACGTTGCTGGTCAGCACATAGTTGAGCAGGGTCGGCTCATCAGCTTTCACGGTGCTGAATGCCCGGCGATTAAACGCGCCGACGGTTATTCTGCCCTCACGGTATTCGCCCAGTACGTCCCGCCAGTTCTTATCGCCGAAGACGTCCAGAATCATGAAGCTGATATCGTCTACCGCGACCGTGTTATCAAAGTCACACTGGACTAAGGTTTTACTTGCCGACATTCCAATTCCAGTATACGAAATAGCTTCAAGTGGGTCAAACTGCGTCTCCAATTTTAAGGTGTCCCATATAACAGGGAGTAAAACAAACGAGAGGGGCTCTGCCCCTCTCAAAAACTTAACCCCCCTTCACTTCCTAAGGGAGGGGGGCAGGGGGATAGGTTCGCAAGTCCCTTTCAGTAAAGCGCCCCGGGGAATTGAGAGCCCAAACTCCAGCATTATCTTTCAAGACCACCTCATTAATGCTACAATAAATTCGGGAATTTCATGGCACTCTACTACATTGGCACTTCCGGCTGGCACTACGAGCACTGGCGAGCCCTATTTTACCCCGCTGACCTGTCTAAATCACAATGGTTCGGCTTCTACGCTCGTCATTTCACCACCGTTGAACTCAACAACACCTTCTACCGCCTTCCCTCGGAAGATGCCTTCACCGCCTGGCACCATTCCTCCCCGCCTGATTTTATCTTCGCCGTTAAGGTAAGCCGATTTATCACCCACGTCAAGCGACTCAAAAATGCTGAGCCCGCCGTGACCAATTTTCTTGCCCGAGCCAGCCTTCTGAAAGAGAAACTGGGTCCCCTCCTTTACCAGCTACCGCCCAATATGCACCGCAACGATGAGCGATTGAAGTCTTTCCTGGCAATTTTGCCCGCCGGGATGAGACACGTTTTTGAGTTCCGCCATGAGTCGTGGGTGGATGAAGGCGTTTTTGAAATCTTACGCCAGTACAATGTCGGACTGTGCGTTTTTGATATGCCCGGCTTTACCTGCCCCCTCGTGGCAACCGCCGACTTCGCCTACATCCGTTTTCACGGTAGCCAGGGACTCTATTCCAGCAGTTACTCTGATGAGGAGCTTGCCGACTGGGCAAAACGCATTGCCGCCTTAGCTAAGAACTTGAAAGCAGTGTATGTCTATTTCAACAATGACGTTGAAGCCTACGCCGTGGACAATGCCCAGACCATTGGTAATTATCTGGAGAGGAAGCCGAGTTGAAAAATCATCCCTTTAAACTGCTGGTCGCTGATATTGATGGCACGCTACTGGACAAAAACGGCAATATTTCGCCTGAGGACGAGAAGGCACTGGTCAAAGTCCGCAATTCGGGGATGCACATTTCTCTATGCACCGGGCGGAGCATACTTGCCAGCAAGAGGGTGATTGCCCGGCTGGCGCTTGACGGCTTTCACATTTTCTTTGACGGTGCTCTGGTCAGCAGTCCAGACGCCAAGACCCAAATCTACGCCCGACCCATCAAGAAATCGGTCGTCAGGCAAATCGTGGAATACGCCCATGAGCATGAGTTAAACCTTGAAGTCTTCTCCGTAAACACGTTCTTCGTGGAGCGGGAGTCACGGTCAACGGAAATTCGCCGCCAGTTCTTCGGTATTGAGCCAACTATAGTTGATTTGGCTACCGTCTGGAACAAGGAGAAAGTTATCAAGGCGGGGATGGTGACTACTAATGCGGAAGAGGTCACCAAGGCAAAAGCCTTCTGCCAGCATTTCAAAGACACCTTCAACTTTTCCCATGCCATGACGCCTGCCTACCCCGGAGTTGACTTTATCAATATCCTAGCGCCCGGAGTGACCAAAGGCAAAGCGCTGGAAGCCCTGGCTTCGCACCTGGGCATCTCCCTCTCCCAAGTCATTGCCGTGGGTGATGGCAGTAATGACATTCCTCTCCTCACCGCCGCCGGTATGGCAATTGCCATGGGTAACGCCCCAGACGAGGTGAAAGCCATCGCCGACTACGTTACTTCCGATGTTGACCATAGTGGTCTCGCCATGGTGATTAATAACTTTCTGTTGTAAGTTATGCTACAATAAGTTGGCGCCAAAAATCCCTGTGCGGAGGTAGACAGAGATGAAACGACCGGACTGGGTGATTCTGCTGGCTATCTGGGAATTCCTGAGCGCCTTTGTTGCTTTCATTGGCGTGATTGCTATTGCCGTCCTTGCCCTGCCGTATGGTAGTCTCTGGGGAGCTGCCCGGGTGGGGATGCTCTTCGGGCTGAGCGTGGCGATGGTAATCTTGCTCAGCTTCGTCGCCCTCTCAGTTGGCGCCGGCATCGGGCTGATTATAGGGAAGGAGTGGGGACGCATTACCGCGATTATTCATTCGGCGCTCAGCCTGCTCAATATCCCCATCGGCACGGTGATTGGCATTCTAGCCCTGATTTCCCTGACCAAGCCAGATGTCAGGGAATATTTTCAATCGGCAGGCAAGCCGGCAGCAAACTAGTTCCTAAATATGCAGCTCAATCACATCGCCATCCTGCAGGATATGGTCTCGTTTGACGGCGATGCCATCGTGCTTGCCCGAGCCCCAGATTCGGGCATATTTTAGCCTGGCGAGGAAGTCCTTATGCACCACCACCGCCGCCGCCGTCAGCGTACTGCCCCGTGGGAGGACAATGGGGTCTTTGTATTCCGCTTTTTGCCCCGGCGCCTTGGTATAGACACGGATTATGTCAAGTAACCGGTAAATTTTC
>CAZCEF010000173.1:0-2764 GCA_964497695.1 uncultured Dehalococcoidaceae bacterium
TGCCCTCTTCCGGATTGCCAGTGGCTGGCTCAGCGATAAAATCAGAAAACGCAAGACATTGGCAGTCGCCGGTTACAGCCTTTCCACGGTGGTCAAACCTTTGATGTATATCGCCTCAGCGTGGGGGGTGGTGGTCGCCGTCCGCTTTATGGACAGGGTGGGGAAAGGTATCCGCAGTTCGCCGCGGGATGCTCTGGTGGCTGCTTCCGTTTCTAAAGATGAGCGCGGTAAGGGTTTCGGTTTGCACCGGGCGATGGACACTGGTGGGGCGGTGGTGGGGCTGGCGGCGGCGGCATTTATTATTTACGTGGTGCAGGGTGGGGGGCTGGAACTCAGCCTTGGGTCCTATCGGTGGCTGGTGGTGGGTGGTATCATCCCGGCGTTCCTGGCGGTATTCGTCCTCGCCCTGTTTGTGCGGGAAAAGAAGCCAGCTGCTAACAACGACCCCCAGCCCACTATGCCACCCGGTTTTGCCGATAGCTTTGACCGTCGCTTCAAAATCTTTCTCATCATCATGGCGATTTTCACCCTGGGCAAGTCCAGCGACTTCTTTGTCATCCTGCGAGCTCAGAATCTGGAGGTGCCGCTCATCCAGGTAACCCTGATGCTCGTCCTGCTCAATATTACCTACTCCCTGGTTTCCCTTCCCGCAGGCATGCTCTCCGATAAGCTGGGACGGAGGCGTGTAATTATTCTCGGCTGGTTTGTTTATGCGCTGGTCTACCTCGGCTTTGCCTTGGCGACGAATGTGTGGTCGGTGTGGCTGCTTTTCGCTGGCTACGGCATTTATCAAGGGGTGGTGGAAGGAGTGGCGCGGGCTTTTGTCGCTGACCTGGTGGTTGAGCCGAGGCGAGGTACGGCTTACGGCTTATATCATGGGGTCGTCGGACTTCTAGCTTTGCCTGCCAGTCTGATTGCCGGCTGGCTGTGGGATATTGCCAGCCCCGCCGCCCCCTTTTATCTCGGTGCCGGGTTGGCGTTTATCAGTGCGATTGGGCTGTGGACGCTGATTAAGGAGTAGGCAGGGTAATCTCTTCTATTTTGCCGTATCGTATGAAATAGACATGTCTAATTTCGGAGTAGCTCGCTTCACTGATACTCTTGAATGCTTCTGCTACTTCAGGAGGTTCTTTAGGTTTAAAGCCTTCTTCGACTAGCACCAAGATAGTCTTTTTTGCCTTAGCGCTCTTTAACTGTTCATTGGCATGAGAAATCAGTTTTTCGAATTCCTTGAGCTCAGTTTTATCGAAACTAATTGACTCAAAGCCAGTCATTCCGGAGCTCTTATGTATGGCGTTACCTTTATCATTGATTTTGAAAAAGTCTAATATGAGAAAGCGGGGTGGTGTAAATGGGAGTACTCTCATAATTTGGGGAGATAAATCCTCTGACTCGCCTACTTTAAGTCTTGGCGCTGTTTTGTAGATAGCCTGCGAGATAAGCCGCTTGAATTCTTGTTTATTCTCCTCCTTGTCAAAAGGTAAGTAATACTCTCGGGGGATATCAATGCATAAAGAAAAATCGCCGTGTACTTTACCCAAGAAATCATTTTGAATTTCTTCTAGAAATTGCCACACTATTTTTGATTTTTCCTCTAATTCGGGGTTTGTTAGTTTCTTAACTTCTAGCGCAATCTCATCGCCCGACTTGGTATCGTAGCAAACCCAATCCCAATTGAGCTGCCCCTTCAAGTTTGGATAGATATCAGTTGCTTTGCCTTTAATCACGATATGTGTTCCGTATTTCTTATTGTGGTAATCAAGTATGCGTTGCACATGTTTGCTTTCCCAAGTCTCAAGTATCATATTATCAATCAGCCGCGTCCTGCCTATCTTGACCGCCAGTGATACCAGCGCCCCGGGCTTGACCACATCCAGCTCCTCCAGAGTCTCTGGGTCGGCGATGCTGACATAGTCAATTGTCGCCAGCGGCTCCTTCTGGATGAGGGCAATCATCTCCTGACGGATGTGCTCGGCGTCCCTTTCGCCCTTGGCAAACACTTCCTGTGCCAGAGTGAGCGATTGATACAAAACCGTCGCCGCTTTACGCTGCTCGGGATTGAGGTAAACATTGCGACTGCTCATCGCCAAGCCATCCGGTTCACGCACCGTTGGCACCACCACAATCTCCAGGTTCATATTGAGGTCAGCGACCATCTTCTTGACCACAACAGCTTGCTGGGCATCCTTCTGCCCGAAGTAAGCTCGCGTCGGCTGGACGATGTTGAATAGCTTATTGACCACGGTGGCAACACCACGAAAGTGCCCGGGTCGGGAAGCTCCCTCCAGCCGGTCGGTTACCTTCTTGACCTCAACCCAGGTATTAAAGCCCGGCGGATACACCTCCATCTCTGACGGCATAAAGACGAGGTCATTCTTTACTGCCTCCAGCATGTTGATGTCCTGGTTGGGGACGCGGGGGTAGGCTTTGAGGTCTTCACCGGGGAGGAACTGGGTAGGATTAACGAAGATGCTGGTAACCGTCGTCCTGTTCTCTGCTACGGAGCACCTCACCAGCGCAATATGTCCCTCATGGAGAGCGCCCATCGTCGGTACCAGACCCACCGGCTCGGTAAGCCGTTTTCGTAGTGCTTTCATTTCAGCGACGGTTCTGACCATTCTCATTTAAGTGCCCCCTCTTGGATGCCCCTTTGTCTAAATAAAAACGCCCTCCCCGACATACTCAGAGAAGGCATTTCAATTTCCCATTTTAGCCGTCTCGGTTCCGCCGGGAATCCAAGCGACCCTTCTGTTTAGTTGTGTTT
>CAZCEF010000174.1:0-2742 GCA_964497695.1 uncultured Dehalococcoidaceae bacterium
CTTTACCGCCTGCTGAAGCGCATAAAGACGAATACCAGACCAACAATGACGACGACGATGATAGCCACACCCACCCAACCCCAAACTGCCGGGGTCTCCACGGTGACTCTGACGTCCATCTTCGGAGCGACCGTCTGGGTGCCGGAAGCCTGCAGGGAAATAACATAATCACCGGCGATGGTTTCGGGAGGCGGCTTGATATTGACTTCAATGGTGGAGGTGTCCAGAGCAGCGATAGACTCTACTTTGTCTGGTTTGAACTCAATGGTCCAGCCGGAGGGTTTGGTTGAGGAGAAGTTAACTTTGTCCACTGCGGCGGTGCTCAAGTTGGCTAACTCTACGGAGAAGAAATTATCCCTGCCGGCAGTGGCGTTGGTGTTATAACGTTCATTCGCCGGGAACATTGTCAGATTGTATTTTGCCGTAATTATTGCCTTGAGGTCCATAGCGGTCTTGAGCGTGCCGGAGTCCGCAGTCAGACTGATTTTGTATTCACCGGGGTCGGGGAGGGGTAGGAAGGGTGGCTTGGCAGCAACTCTGATTTTATCTCCGAAGGTGAAACCCGGTTTCAGGCTGATGGCAGTGAGTTTCTTCTCCTTTTCGTAGGGTGGGGTCATAGTGACTTCCCAGTTGCGTGGGGCTTTAGTGGTCAGGTTGAAGACGAGAGGCTGGTCAGTGAGTTTGGCAGCAGTATAGAGGAACTCGACCTCAAAAACCAGCT
This sequence comes from uncultured Dehalococcoidaceae bacterium, assembly GCA_964497695.1. Classification (GTDB taxonomy): domain Bacteria; phylum Chloroflexota; class Dehalococcoidia; order Dehalococcoidales; family RBG-16-60-22; genus JBGOXU01. Next base: position 722 of record CAZCEF010000174.1, read on the forward strand.
CTTCCCCAGCGATGCCGGTGAGGGTAGGGTAGAGAGCGCGTGCTTCAATCTTGGCTTCAACGGCTGGTTTAACAACGGTCACCCTGATTTCCGCCTTCACCGGTGCAATTCCATCAGCAGTGGCACTGAGGGTGACGAAAAAGTCGCCGGCCTCAGCATCGGCAGACAACATGATTGTCGCGTCAACTCTCTTTGTCTCGGACAGGTCAAGAGACGCCACTCTGTCAGGGTCAAACTCAACAGTCCAGCCTTTCGGACGCTCAGAGGTGAAAACGATATTGGTCGCTCTAGCGTTTCCGGTGTTCTTGATGTTCATCGTGAAGATACTTTCTTTTGCGGTAGTATAGATCTCGGTATTGTACTTGCCTTGGTCAGGGGTGAACGTTAGTGTCGTGCTCTGAGCGAAGACAGTACTCAGCGGGGAAATTGCCAGCAAACCTACTAGCAGCAAAAGACAAATAATCCGTGCAATCTTCATTCTTACCACCTCATTGAAAACTTTGCTTTTTTGATGTTGACTGTTTTTATATTACAACAATTCAGTTTTTTTGTTCAAATCAGCTTCATGTAAAAATGACTTTCATCCTGCCAGGAACTCTCTGATTTTGCTGGCAAAGGCGGGTAGCACTTTCCGCCAGTCGCCCACTACGCCAAAGCGGGCTGGCTTGAAGATATTTGCCTCCGGGTCTTTATTAATGGCAACAATGTTCTTGCTGGCGGAGCAGCCTGCTAGGTGCTGGCTTGAGCCCGAAATGGCGACGGCAATATAGAGTTCCGGGGCGATTATCTTTCCGGTAAGCCCGATGAGTAAAACATCTGGCACCCAGCCATTATCACAGGCGGGACGGCTGGCACCCACCGCTCCTTTGAGTAATTTAGCCAGTTCCTCCAGCTGTTTGAAGCCCTCCGCACCACCAATCCCTCTGCCACCGCCGACGACCACACGGGCATCCTCCAGTCTTACCCCTGCCACAGTTTGGGCAACTTTTTGTAGAAGCCTGGTTTTAATGGTGGCTGGGTCAAAATCAACTTTGATATCTATAACCTCACCCTGTCGGGAGGGGTCTCGGGGTAGAGGAGACATTGTTTTGGCGCGGACGGTAGCTATCTGGGGATAAGAGTCACTGGTGAAAATGGCGTGGGCATTGCCGCCGTAAACTGGCTTGGTTTGAAGCAAGCCCTTCGTTTCGGGGTAAATCGCCAGGTCAACGCAGTCCATGGTGGCGGTGCTCTTCAGTCGGAAGGCTAGCCGTGGCGCCAAGTCCCGCCCGATGGCAGTCTGCCCCATTAGTAAAACCTGAGGCATCATCTGACTGATGACCTTCTCCATAGCCAGCAAATAGGCATCCGTCTGGTAATCTTTCAGCAGCGGGCTCTCAACAGCATAGACCCTGTCAGCACCAAAGGCAATGGCTTCTGTAGCTAAACCCCTCACCTCACTGCCCACCAGAACGGCGCTGAGTTCCTGTCTGAGGTCGTTTGCCAGCCTGCGCCCACAGCCGAGAAGTTCGGCAGTAATGCCAGTTAGCCTGCCATTGCTGGCTTCGCCAAGGACCATTACCCCTTTGAATTCTGCCATCTGATACTCCAGTCTACCACCCTCAGATTAAGAATCTATTAAGAAATGCTTAGAATATGCTTAGATTAAAACAACTTGGCTTCCCTCAGTTTTAAAGCCAGATTAGCGCCGGCTTCCTCCGGACTCTGCCCGCCAATAAACTCACACTTGCCTTCACGGACGGGCTGAAAGAGTTTTACCAGCTTGGTGTGCCGACCCGCCGTCCCAATTTGGGATAGGTCAACGCTAATATCTGCTGGTTTCCAGACAATCGGCTCAATCTTCTTGGCAGTCATAATCCCCTTGATAGTGGGGTAACGCGCCTGACCGAGCTCATTGGTTACCGTAATTAAAGCGGGGAGGGGCGTCTCAATTACTTCATAGCCATCCGCTACCACCCGCTCAACTCGGGCTTTGCCATCACCAATCTCTATCTTCTTTGCCACCGTAACGCTGGGCAGTC
>CAZCEF010000175.1:0-2726 GCA_964497695.1 uncultured Dehalococcoidaceae bacterium
GTCTATGCCTTCCTGCCCCTCGGGTGGCGCGTCTTCAAGAAGATTGAGCAAATCGTCCGGGAGGAGATGGACCGGGCGGGCGGGCAGGAGCTCAATATGCCTGTCCTCCAGCCCCTTGAGCTGTGGCAGCAGACCGGTCGGGACCTCGCTTTCGGTAAGGGGCTTTTCGTTGTCTGCGACCGCAAAGACCGCAAGCTTGCCCTCGGTCCCACGCACGAGGAAGTCATCACCCAGATTGTTGCCCATTACGTCAAAAGCTATCGCGACCTGCCTCTCCGGCCGTACCATATGCAGAACAAGTTCCGTGACGAGCCCCGACCCCGCGGCGGGCTGATTCGGGTGCGCGAGTTCATCATGAAAGACCTCTACAGCTTTGATGTTGACGAAGCCGGACTGGACATCAGCTACCAGAAGATGATAACTGCCTACAAGAATATTTACGACCGCTGTGGTCTGCCCACGCTCCTCGTGGAAGCCGATAGTGGCGCTATCGGTGGCAAGGACTCCCATGAGTTCATGCTCATCGCCGAGACGGGTGAAGAAGAGATTATCTATTGTGATAACTGTAAGTACGCGGCGAATGTTGAAAAAGCCGAGAGCCTCAAGGAGCCAGTCGGTGGTGGTGAGCCGTTGCCTCGGGAAGAAGTCTATACTCCCGGCGCTTTTACGATCAAGGCTCTGGCTGATTTTCTCAAGATTCCGGAAAGCAAGACCCTGAAGGTCGTCTTTTATTTCGCCGATGGCAAGCTGGTCTTCGTGATGATACGGGGCGACCTTGACGTCAATGAGGTCAAGTTGAGGCGGGTGCTGAAAGCTGCTGACCTGCGCATGGCGACCGAAGACGAGGTAATTCAGGCGGGCATTGTCGCTGGATTTGCTTCGCCCATCGGCTTGAAGGGGTTCAAGATTGTCGCCGACGATTCCATCACCACCGGCACGAACTTCGTGGCGGGGGGCAACAAGCCGGAGACGCACATTAAGAACGTTAACTACCCGCGCGACTTCAAGGCGGACGTTGTCGCCGATATTGCCACGGCAAAGGCGGGGGACAAATGTCCGAAATGCGGTCATGAGCTATCGTCAACTCACGGCATAGAGGTGGGGCACGTCTTCAAGCTGGGCACTTTCCTGAGCGAAAAGCTTGGCGCCTACTACAGTGACGAGAAGGGCGAGTCCCGTCCCATCGTTATGGGGTGTTACGGCATCGGGTTTGGGCGGTTGCTGGCGGCGGCGGTGGAGCAGAACCACGATGAAAAGGGAATTGTATGGCCCCTGACGATTGCCCCCTATCATATCTATCTCTGCCCGCTCTATCGTGAGGGCACGAAGGTGTCGGAAGTCGCCGAAAAACTGTATGCCGATTTGTGGGCGGCAGGTGTAGAGGTGCTCTTTGACGACCGCCCGGAATCGCCCGGCGTGAAATTTAATGATGCCGACCTCTTCGGAATTCCGTTGCGGGTGACGGTGAGCCAGCGCACCCTGGAAAAGAATAGTGTTGAGCTTAAGAAGCGCGCTGAGAAGGCGTCTGAACTGGTGCCATTAGCTAAGATTGTGGAGAAGATAAAAGAGCTGGTCAAGGTTTAGCTAAGGTAACCATCCCCCTTTATCCCCCTTCCTTGAGAATTAGTTAAGGAAGGGGGAAATCATTTTTAGCAACCTATCCCCCTTACCCCTTCCCTCTCAGGGAAGGGGGATTGTTATATTTCTTGAAACTCACCGTGATTAGTTTGCGAGGCGTCTAAGAGGGGCGTCAGCCCCTCTTTTAATTAAAAACCCCCCTCTTCTGCAGCAATCCTTCCAACGGAAGGACAGGAGAGGGGGTTAGGGGGTGAGGTTACCTTTACTCTAAGTCCTCAGCACTGCCCCTAGCTGTTTGTTTATACGGGTTAGAATCTTCTCGTGCACGCCGTTGACTTCATCCTCGGTCAGGGTCTGGGTGGGCGACTGATAGACAATGCGGTAGGCGAGTGATTTCTTTCCCGGCGGCACCTGCTTTCCAGAGTAAACATCAAAAATCGCCGCCTGAGTTACCAGCGGGAAGCTTTTGATGATGTCCAGCACCTGCTGGTGTGTCACCTTCTCATCCAGAATCAAGGCAATATCGCGCACCATCGCCGGGAAGCGCGGGATGGGCTGGTACATCTTGCGCCCGGTAACGAAAGATACCAGGTCATTGACCTTGATTTCAAAGAGATAAGCGTGTTCGGCGATGTCAAAAGCCGCCAGCACTTTCGGGTGCACCTCGCCCACCACTCCAACCCTGGTCCCGTTGACGACAATCGCCGCCTGATTTGCCGGGTGCAGGCTCTCGTCACTGCTGGGGACATAGCTTGCCTCAACGCCCAGTTGCTTGAGCAGTCCCTCCACAGCCCCCTTGGCATCAAAGAAATCAAAGGGCGCATTATCACCGAGCCAGACTTTGTTGGTGCCGGCACTGCTCATCACGCCACACAGCATCTCCGGCTCGTCAGGGAGGTCGTTAGCCTTCCGGACGTAGACCCGACCCATTTCAAAGAGGCGCATCCGCCCCTCCTCATGCCTCAGGTTTGCCGCCAGCATTGATAGCAGACCGGGGCGGAGGGTGGGGCGGAGGTATTCCTGGTCGGCGGTCATCGGGTTGAGCACTCGGAGTGGTGATGGCTGGACCGGGAGGGGTTCCGGCATTATCTTGTTCATGGTATCCGCGCTAATCAAAGTGAAATTAATCACCTCATAGAAGCCAAAGC
>CAZCEF010000176.1:0-1234 GCA_964497695.1 uncultured Dehalococcoidaceae bacterium
CCTTGTGTAAGTTTTAGTTTGTAATAGTGGGGAAGTTGGTAGGCAAGGCGCTTGCTAAAACTCCGGAATTATGCTATAAAAAATTGAGGCTTTGTAGAGATTCGGTGGTATTATTACCCACGATAATGTCTGAGAATAGCCATATTTGTCTATAAATCACCACTAGTTGAGTTGCGATTAAGAAGTGAACTACGGTATTATAGTAATGTTAGCACTCTCACCCCGAGAGTGCTAAAAATTGACTAAAACCAATTCAATATGAAGGAGGTAAGCATGGCGGTTAAGTTACAGCCGTTGGGCGACCGTCTCGTGGTCAAGCCAATGGAAAGGGAGGAAAAAACCAAGACGGGGATTTATTTACCGGACACGGCGAAAGAAAAACCCCAGGAAGGTAAGGTGGTCGCCGTTGGTCCGGGCAGACTCACTGACGAAGGCAAGCGTATTCCGATGGACATCAAGGTCGGTGATATTGTCATTTACGCCAAGTATGGCGGTAGTGAGATTAAAGTTGAAGACGAAGAGCTAATCATCTTAAGTGAAAAAGATGTTCTAGCCAAGAAAGCGTAGGAGAAGAGAAGGAGGAGAAAATGCCAAAACAGATTATATTTAGTGAGGATGCCAGGCATGCCCTGAAGAAGGGAATTGATACGCTATTTGACGCCGTCAAAGTAACACTGGGACCCAAAGGTCACCCCGTTGCCCTGGATAAGAAATGGGGCGCCCCATCGGTCATTGATGATGGCGTGACCATTGCCAAGGACATTGAACTTCCGGAGCATTTCGAGAATATGGGCGTCCAGCTGGTCAAGGAAGCCGCCAGCAAGACCAATGATGCCTGTGGCGATGGCACCACCACTTCTACTATTCTGGCGCACGCCCTCATCAGCGGTGGCTTCAAGAACATTGCCGCTGGTGCTGATGCCTTGTCCCTGAAAAGGGGTATTGAGAAAGCCACGGCGGCGGTTATTGAAGCTCTGAAGAAGGCGTCTACCGAGATTAAGAGCAAGGAACAGATTGCTCAGGTCGCCACCATTACGGCTAAAGACAAGGAAATCGGCGACCTCATTGCTGAGGTGATGGACAAAGTGGGTAAAGACGGCGTTATCACTGTTGAGGAGTCCAAGGGCACCAAGTACGAGACCGAGTACGTTGAAGGTATGCAGTTTGACCGCGGTTACATCAGCCCCTATTTCATCACCAATGCCGAGCGTATGGAAGCGGTGGTTGAAGACCC
>CAZCEF010000176.1:1334-2694 GCA_964497695.1 uncultured Dehalococcoidaceae bacterium
CCCAGATTGAAGAGACCACCTCTGATTTCGACAAGGAGAAGCTCCAGGAGCGCCAGGCTAAGCTGGCGGGCGGTGTTGCCGTCATCAAGGTTGGTGCGGCGACTGAGGTTGAACTCAAGGAAAAGAAACACCGCGTTGAGGATGCTCTTTCGGCGACCCGTGCCGCGGTTGAGGAAGGTATCCTGCCCGGCGGCGGTGTCGCTTTACTCAATTCAGTCTCAGTCCTTGATGAACTCAAAGTTCAGGGTGACGAAGCCACCGGCGCTGATATCGTCCGCAAGGCAGTAGAGGAGCCAATTCGCTGGATTGCCGTCAATGCCGGTAGAGACGGTTCGGTGATTATTGATACGGTCAAGAAGAGCAAGCCCGGCACCGGCTATGATGCTGAAGCTGATGATATTGGTGACATGGTCAAGAAGGGCATCATTGACCCGACCAAGGTGGTCCGGACGGCTCTTCAGAATGCGTCAAGCATTGCTGCCATGGTGCTGGTCACCGAGGCGCTGGTCAGCGATATTCCAGAGAAGGAGAAGACCCCGCCAATGCCACCCGGCGGTGGTGGCATGGAGGGCATGTACTAGACCCGTCCTGAGCTGGAAAAAGAATAGCCGCGGTCGTTAAGGCTGCGGCTATTTTCTTTTGTGAGAGGTTTAACAACCCATCCCCCTGGGGAAGACTCCCCCTTAGGGGCAGCAAGGGAAAAATCACCTCGCTTCAGAAATAACAGGAGTAACAACACAAGGAGCAAAGCGCTATTAAGTTTTAAAATGGCGGCATCGAAGAGGGGGCGTCAGTCCCCCCTCTTCTACTATCCTCCCCCTCTCCTCCCCGAGGAAGGGGATTAAAGGGGTGAGGTAAGAACCCTCCAAATTCTTGACTTCCACCCCTACCTCTGTTATATTCTGTCTTTAAAAGCGGAGCGGAAAATGAGCCCACAATTCAAGCAATTGCGCCGTGCTTATGGCTTTGATGAGGTCGCCATCGTCCCCGGAGATGTCACCCTTAACCCTGACCAGACGAACATTGACCTGAAGATAGACAAGCTCACCTTTGCCATCCCAATCCTTGCCGCCGCCATGGACGCCGTTACCGATGTCAACTTCGCTATCCTGATGAGTCAGTTGGGCGGTTTAGCCGTCCTCAACCTAGAGGGAGTACAGACCCGTTATGCCAACCCTCAGGACGTGCTGACTGAGATTGCCCAGGTACCCGCCGAGCAGGTTACCGCTTTACTGCAGAAAATCTACTCCGAGCCAATTAGGGAGCATCTCATCGGGCAGCGAATTCAGGCAATCAAGAAGGGTGGTGGAATTTGTGCTGTCTCAACGGCGCCCGCCAATACCAAACGCTTTGCTCCCAT
>CAZCEF010000177.1:0-2656 GCA_964497695.1 uncultured Dehalococcoidaceae bacterium
ACGCCGTGGATGAGCTTACCGGACTCATTACTGCCGCCGCTCTCGTCCGCCCTTCCCGGAGTGTCAAAGACATGGAAGCTAAGTCCGTCATCAAGAAGTGGAAAGACAAAGCCTTTGCCGCTGGTGTCAATCGTGGCATTATTGAAAAGGGTACCCAGATGCTGGGAGTGCCGTTAGCCGACCTAATTACCGATGCGATTATGGGTATGCGCGAGGTCGCCGACCGCATCGGCTTATAAGCTAGCCGATGATAATCTCATCCAGAGAGCGCTTGGGGACGTGGTGGACGCCTTCGGCATCGCGCCAGTACTTGGTATCGCCATCTTTCCCCACCACCTCAACCACCACTTTTTCCTTGGGCTTCCCCAGCGCCAAGACAAGCAGAATTTCATAGCGGGGCGGAATATTTAATGCGCTTCGCAGTGTGTCCTTCCTGATTGAGGCAATCATACACCCACCCAGTCCCTTCTCCGTTGCCCCGAGCAAAATGCTCTGCGCCGCAATACCATGGTCACAGCCAAAGGACTGGGCGATTTCCGTATCACTAAGGATGATAATATAAGCCGATGGTCTTTCCCCCTCCGCTGGACCACCCCACCCCTTGAGCTGAGCTGCCCAAGTCAAACAGGGAAAGATTAGTGCATTCTTTTTCGCGTCGGCGGAGAGGATATATTTCAATGGCTGGCGATTGGCACCAGAAGCGGAAAGTCGAGCCAAGTCAACCAGCTCCCGCAAAGTCGCTATTTTTATAACAAATTTCTCGTCAAAACGACGATAACTGCGATTCTTCAGGACTAAATCTTTTAACATCCCGACCTCTTTGCTAAGTCAGAAAACCAAGTTAATGAGGGAATAAACAAGCGCCGAAATAATGGCAGCCGCTGGGATAGTAAGAACCCATGCCCAAACAATTCTCAAGGTCACGCCCCAGCGTACGGCGGACAATCGGTGTACCGAACCCACTCCTGATATAGCCCCGGTGATAACATGAGTCGTGCTCACCGGAATACCCAGATGAGTGGCTAAGAAAATACTGGTGGCGCTGGCTGTCTCGGCACAGAAGCCATCAATCGGTGCTAATTTGGTAATCTTCTGTCCCATCGTTTTAACAATCCGCCAGCCGCCGCTGAGTGTGCCCAAAGCAATCGCGGCATGTGCGCTGAGAACCACCCACAAAGGTACGTGAAATTCATGAATCAAGCCCCCGGTAAAGAGAAGGCTGGTTATGATACCCATGGTTTTCTGGGCGTCATTGCCGCCGTGGCCCAGGCTATAGGCCGCCGCAGAGAAGATTTGCATGACCCGAGACCACCGGTTGATAACGGTCGGTCTTTGTTTGTAGACCATCCAAGTTGTGATGACCCTTAGCACAAAACCCAAAACTAAGCCAATGGCGGGCGCCAGGACAATGAAAGCGAGTGTCTTGTACCAGCCACCCGGGATAATCACTGCCAAGCCACTTTTGGCTATGGCGGCACCGGCATAGCCGCCAATTAAGGCGTGCGAAGAACTGCTGGGCAGTCCAAAATACCAGGTAATCATATTCCAGGAAATGGCACCGCAAACCCCTGCCAGAATCACCGTTGGGGTTACCGTGGTGACATCAATCATTCCCTTGCCGATTGTTGTCGCCACTCCGGTACCGAAGATGAGGAAAGCAACAAAATTAAAGAACGCTGCCCAGACGACAGCTACTCTCGGCGATAAGACTCTGGTGGAGACAATGGTAGAAATAGAATTGGCGGCGTCATGCATTCCGTTCGTAAAATCAAAGACCAATGCCAGGATAATGACAAAAATGATGAACAGCAGGCTTAAAGACGCCATATAATCTTCAACACTCTCTTAAGTGTACTTCAGCGCCACGCCTTCCAGCACGTTGGCGACGTCTTCACCACGGTCGGTGGCATTCTCCATATACTCGTAAATCTCGCGCCACTTGATGATAGAGGCAATGTCTTTTTCGTTGGCAAAAAGCTCGGCTAGCGCTGCACGGTAGACACCATCACCCTCGTTTTCATAGCGATTGATTTCCACGCAATGGCGGAGAATATGTCTCAGTTCCACTTTGTGACGCATTTCTGAGAGCGCTTTGGCAACTTCCCCCGTTTCTTTCACGATGATGTCCGCCAGCTCCTTGGCGCGCTCGGTCGGGCGGTCAATCTGGTAGAGCACCATAGAGTCCACCGCCGCCTCAATGTTATCCGTTACGTCATCAAGAGAGTGCGCCAGTAGCGCAATATCCTCTCGGTCAAAGGGGGTGACGAAGGTACGGTGGAGCTCCTGGATGATTTGGTGAGTGACGGCATCGCCTTCATTCTCCAGCTCACTTATCTTTGCCGTCTTCTCTTTGACATTTTCCCAGTTGTGTAACAGGTCCTTCAGGTGCTCGGCAATTCTCAGTGCGTTATTGGCACTCTGCTCAAAAAGAATAAAGAATTTGCCCTCCCGCGGTACTAGCGACAGCTTAACCATAGTGCAACCTCCTCAGAGGATAGGCAAAACAAAAACAGAAAAGTTTACCAAGGGGGTGGGTACTATAAGATCAAAAACTTGCTTGCGGGAATTAAATATGCCACACAAGGCTTTCACTCGCACTATAGGCTTACTTCGTCCCTTATATTGTAGTGGAGAGTGCAGGGAATAGTCAAACTGC
>CAZCEF010000178.1:0-2595 GCA_964497695.1 uncultured Dehalococcoidaceae bacterium
AAAGCTGGTAACTTTTATCAACTGATGATTACCATTGTCCTCATTCTGGCTTTCCTATTGGGGGTGGGGAGCGGCGTTTTCATCTGGTTTATTCTTCAGCGCCAGCGGCGACCCCGAGGTAAAGCACTTAATAAGTCGCCTTCTAAGCCTGCTTTAACCTTCCGCTGGCGATACATCGCCCTGCCGCTGTCAATACTCTTTATTGCGGTAATCATTACCTTGTTTTTCTATCACATCTTGCCTGCCGATGTCGCCTATCACTTTGAAAAAGGCATTCCCGATAGATGGCTGAGTCAGACGGTGATTATTGGCTTGATGATGGTGCCCCAAATCTTGCTGACCATGCTCGCCGCCGCCGTTGTCGGGATAACCATCCGGCTGAGCGTCCGCTTCCCTGCCGTCCCCGCCCCTTTGGTGGAAAGAATGCTGTCCATAATGGGCAATATGGTCGCTCTACCCCAACTAGTTCTTGCCTTTGCAATGCTCAATATTTTCAGCTACAATTCCTACCAGATACGGCTTATGTCCTCATGGGTGTTTGCCCTGATTGTTATGGGACTCGGTCTGGTGGTCCTTGGGGTGCTTTTTGCGGTGGCTATCCGGCAGGTAACGGCATTCCGAGGTAAGATTTAACAGGAGCGGGAGTAATGGTTGAAGTAACCCCGGGTAAAGTCAGTATGGAGAAAATCGTTTCCCTCTCCCAGCGCCGTGGTTTTATTTTCCAGAGCAGTGAAATTTACGGCGGCTTGTCCAGTTGCTGGGACTATGGTCCCCTTGGAGTGGAGTTAAAGCGTAACGTAAGGGAAGCGTGGTGGCGAGCCGTCGTCCAGAACCGCGACGATATGGTGGGCATTGATGCCAGTATCTTAATGCATCCTCAGGTGTGGGTCGCCAGCGGGCACGTCAAGCAGTTCGCCGACCCGCTTGTGGAATGTAAGAAATGCCATCTCAGGTGGCGCGCCGACCAAGCAAAAGACAAGGTCTGCCCCTCCTGCAGTGGTGAACTGACCGAGCCGCATATGTTCAACCTGATGTTCAAGACCTTTGTGGGTCCACTTGAGGATGAAGCCAGCATCGTCTATCTCCGACCTGAGACGGCCCAGGGTATGTTCGTTAACTTCTTGAATATACTGACCGCTACCAGAAAGAAACTGCCCTTTGGCATGGCGCAGATTGGGAAAGCCTTCCGTAACGAGATTACCACCGGCAACTTTATCTTCCGGAGTCGTGAGTTTGAGCAGATGGAAATAGAGTACTTCGTCAAGCCGGGGACCGATGTGGAATGGTTCAACTACTGGCTCAACGAACGATTGAACTGGTATGTCAATCTTGGCATTAAAAAGGAAAACCTCCGTCTTCGCCAGCATACTAAAGAGGAACTGGCTCATTATGCTAAAGACTGCTACGACATTGAATACCTTTTCCCGATGGGCTGGTCAGAGCTTGAGGGTATTGCCAATCGGGGCGACTTTGATTTAGTCCAGCATTCCACATACAGCGGCAAGGAGCTCACTTATTTTGACGAAGAGACCAAACAGCATTTCACTCCTTACATTATTGAGCCTTCGGCGGGCGTTGACCGCTCGGTGCTGGCGCTCCTGTGCGATGCCTATGATGAAGAGCCGGACAAGGATGAGATAAGAGTGGTGCTCCACTTTCACCCCACCATCGCCCCCATCAAGGTCGCCGTATTGCCGCTGAGTCGGCGGGAGAAGCTGGTCAAATTTTCTCAAGAAGTGTACAGCGACCTGCGCCAGTGCTGGACAGTGCAGTATGATGACGCCCAGAGCATCGGGCGGCGCTACCGGAGGCAAGATGAGATTGGGACGCCATTCTGCGTGACGATTGATTTTCAGTCGCTGGAAGATAAGCAGGTAACCATCCGGGAGCGCGACTCAATGAACCAGATACGTTTGCCGTTAGCCGAGCTGAGGAAGACATTAGCCGCCAAGCTCGCCGGCGAAGAGTTCTTTGTCCTTCCGCCCGGTGGCAAAGTGTGGAAGGGTGGGGAAAATGACTAAACCACCTTATAAAAATTTGGGGAAACGAATCGTATCTGGTTAGCTTGGAATCGTTTTTCATGTTATGTAAACCAAAGGGACGGCAAGATAGGGGAGGATGGCAAAATGGGTGAAAACACTACTGAAGAATTGTGAAGGGCAAAAACAGAAATGGCTTTTGGACATTTAAGTCATGATGGGGAAAAGTTAATTGTTTATACTGAACATAAGGAATTGGGTTATGGCAAAGGGAAAAGGGGCAACTGGTGGGCTCTGATAGCTTTTAGCGCAATTGCCGACAAGAAGGAAGACCTAAGCGAAGATTACCGGGGCATAGAAGGCTACCTAAGCAAATGGACTTTTCCTGCTTCTTGCGAGCTGGCTGTGAGAAGAATTTTGGAGGCACGGGATAGGCAGTTTAGGTTGCTCTCCCAAGAAGAATGCACTGAGCAACTCAAGATGCGCAGGAAAAAGCCGACTAAGGACTAAGCGGGCGCCTGAGAGGGAGCTTCGTCCCTCCTGAAAAAATTCTTCCCCCTCGCCTTCTCAAGGAGAGGGGGATTAAGGGGGTGAGGTTGAAGCTAATCCACTTTGC
>CAZCEF010000179.1:0-2551 GCA_964497695.1 uncultured Dehalococcoidaceae bacterium
GTGTCAATGCCCAGCCTCCGCACCAGGCGGGGGGTAAAGGCGGTTTCGGGGACATCTTTCAGGAAATATACCAGACGCTGGTGCGTTAAAATCAAGTCTTTCTTGACCTGACTCAAGGTAAGGTTTCGCTTCTTCTCATACTGGAGGGCATTAAAGGCATCAATCCCGCCGTAAGTCACGTATTTGGGCGGTGATTTGCCTTCTATGATAATCGGTAGGGCCTTCAGCGTTTCTTCTTCCCACGTGGTAACGTGTGCCATCAAGTCCCTGATTGACCACTGCCCGCACACTCCCACCTCAAACAGGGCGCTTTCTGGCAGGTCGGCAAAAGATTCTAGAAAAGCCTGCCATGCCTGCTCCAGACGGCTGAGGATACGCTCTTTACTCACGTAACTACTTCTTGCTCGCTAAAATTCTTTTTGCCCAACCCGCCGCCTGCTCCAGTTCGCCCTCTTTCAGCGGTCCTTCATTACCCATCACGATGAAGCCCTCCGGCGGCACCACCGGATAACCGCCTTTACCTGTCAGAGTGTCCGCGATACGCCCGGCGGCATAGCCGAAGAGTTTAGCTATCGGGTGTTTCACCCTCGTATCGAACGAAGCCACGCTGATGTTCTTGAGAGCCTTTGCGGGTATTTTGTTAAGGAACTCTTGGACAGCTTTAGTAGCCCTGCCTCCCTGAGTCGGCGAACCGACGATGAGAAGGTCAATAGATGCCAGTTCCGAGAGACTCGCCTCACCCGCCCGAACTACCTTGACCTCACTGGCTGGGGTAATAGCTTCGGCAATGGCACGGGCGATTTTCTCCGTATTTCCATAAACTGAGTCATACACTATCAAAGCTTTCATTAGGGACACCTCCACCATGTCACCCTGAGCACTTCGTTCCTCAGTATAAACTCCGCGAAGGGTATCGGGGGACGAGGGGGTGTTCTCATATCCATACCCCGAGATTCTTCACTTCATTCAGAATGACAGCCTTATTAAGCGCCCTCTTTTGCTTCTTCCTCCCGCTTGAACCCCTCCTCCTCAAGCTGCTCCATAATGCGGGCGGCACGCGGATAGCCAATGTGCAGTCGGCGCTGGAGGAAGGAAGTGGAAATGCGGTCGTGCTCCCGTGCCAGCTGACGGGCGGCGTCAAGGAGCGGGTCGGGAGGATAAGCGCCTTTAGCCACGGCAGGGGAGGTGGGTATAGTAATCTCGTCCACCTTCAGTTGGCTGACTTCCGTTTCCTGTTGGCTGTTCCAGAAATAGACCAACCGCTCTGTTTCGGCATCGGAGACAAAGCAACCCTGGAGTCGTTTCGGTTTCGCCGCTTCGGTAGGACTGTAGAGCATATCGCCGCGACCGAGCAATTTTTCGGCACCGGCGCTGTCAAGAATGGTGCGCGAGTCCACCTGAGAGGTGACCGCAAAGCTAATCCTGGTGGGGAAGTTGGCTTTGATTAAGCCGGTAACCACGTCCACTGATGGACGCTGGGTGGCGACCACCAGATGAATACCGGTCGCCCGAGCTAGTTGAGCCAACCGACACAAAATATGTTCCACCTCGTCAAAGCCTGCCATCATCAAATCAGCGAGTTCGTCAACAAAGAGCACGAGGTAGGGGAGTTTATCTTTGCCCTGCTTACCCCTATTATAGCCCTCAATGTTGCGGGTGCCGGCGGATGCCATCTTGCGATACCTCAGGTCCATTTCCTGATTGAGCCAGCGCAAGGCGTTCAGGGCTTTTTCGGTCTCCACAATCACCGGCGTGGCGAGGTGCGGGATACTGTTATACACCGTCAGCTCAACACGCTTCGGGTCAACCATGATAAAGCGGACGTCGTAAGGCGTGTCATACATCATGAGACAGCAAATAATGGCATTCAAACAGACTGTCTTACCGCTGCCCGTGGCGCCAGCGATGAGGAGGTGGGGCATTTTAGACAAATCAGCCGCTGTGGCTTCCCCACCGGCGCCCTTGCCCAGAGCAATTGCCATCTTGGACTTGGCTTCTATTTTCTGAAAGACGCTTGTCTCAATAACGCCGCGCAGGCTAACCACACCGATACGGGTATTGGGCACCTCAATACCGACAATGGATTTACCCGGGACTGGTGCTTCAATCCTGATGCTGGGAGCGGCAAGGGCTAAAGCGAGGTCGTTTGCCAGCGAGGTGATTCGGTCAACTTTGACCCTTGTCTTGGCAACCTCCTCCAGTCGGGTGGTAATGTTGCCGTTCCTGTCCTTTTCTTTGACCTCTTTGTACTTTCGGTCCCAACCCGGCTCCACCCCGAATTGAGTTACTGTGGGTCCGGCATTTATTTGCACAACCCTGGCTTCAACACCGTAGCTGGCTAAAGAGTCTTCAATCTGCTTTGCCCGCTTAACATTGTCTGCCTGGCTGAACTCCACTTCTGGCGTTACGTCTAGGATGTCAATTGGCGGCAATTTCCAGCCATCAACCACAATCAGGTCGGAGGATTGTCCGTACTTCTTCCAGACGTCCTCAGCAATCTGCTTCAATTCCTGAGACGACCCGGCGGTGCGCTTGAGTGCCGACTCAGGCG
>CAZCEF010000180.1:0-2523 GCA_964497695.1 uncultured Dehalococcoidaceae bacterium
ACTTCGGTCTTTTCTTTATCCACGACCTTGAAGAACTGCTTCATATAGGTCTCGGCGTTTGACCTCACTTTCTCGGCGGAGAGCATCGGGCGGGTCACCGAAACGCCGCTCGGGTCACCAATCTGGGCAGTCCAGTCGCCCACGATGAGGACAACCTGATGCCCGAGCTCCTGAAACTGCCGCAATTTGCGCAGGGCAACCATATGTCCGAGGTGGATATCGGGGAAGCTGGGGTCAAAACCTTCTTTTAGTCGGAGCTTTTTACCTGACTTCAGCAGTTCAACTAACTCCTCCCTGACGATAATCTCCGCCACGCCTCGCGTCAGTAAGAAATTTAACTCCTTGTCGCTGATTTTCATGCTTAGGTTGCACCTCGGGATTCCAAGATGGCTTTACCCCGTTCCACATCACTGGCTATCTGTTGCTTCAATTCTTCCGCCGACTTAAATTTTATATCGCCGCGCAGTCTTTCAATAATATCAATTTTCAGCTCCCGACCGTAGAGAATGCTCTTGTAGTCCAGTACGTAGACTTCAATCCCACGCTCCTTGCCCCCAAAAGTCGGGCTCTTACCAATATAGGTCATTGAAGGGTAAGCTCTACCATTAATATAAGCGAGGCTGGCATAGACACCATCAGCGGGAATCGCCTGCTCGGGACTGATTCTCAGATTAGCCGTGGGGAAGCCGAGCTTCACGCCCCGCCCGGCGCCCGTCACCACCGACCCCTGTAAACTAAAGGGTCGTCCCACCATCTTCGCCACCTTTTTCATATCGCCTTTGACTAAAGCTTCCCGGATGATGGTGCTACTGACCGCGTCCCCATTAATAACCATCGGGGGAACTATCACCAAGGTGAAGCCCATTTCCTTGCCGAGTGCTTGGAGGGTCTCAGCGGTGCCTTCGCGGTTCCTACCCAGCGCAAAATCAGGTCCGATGACCAGCCCGCGCATACGCAGGTATTCCTTCAGCAGGCGAACAAACTGGCGAGGAGTTAGGCGGGATAACTCAGGCGTAAAGGAGAGCAGGATAATGAGTTCCACGCCAGCTTCCTTAAGCAGTCTAATCCTTTCTTCCAGGTCAGTGAGAAAGGGGAGTTTGGTGTGATAAAGGACTTCTTGAGGGTGCTGGCGGAAGGTGACGACTCCGGGAAGCAGGTTACGCTGTCTGGCTTGCTCAACCAGGCGTGAAATCAGGTATTTATGCCCCAGGTGGACCCCATCAAAGACGCCAACCGTGAGCAAGGTGTCTTTATCGGGGGAAAACTGGGCTAGCTCTTCTTCTACTGACATGCTTTCACCTGGCAAGAGACATATCTAGCTGGAGATAATAAAAAGTCAGCACTTAGCTGATGTGTCTTAATAGTATCATAAGCCTAATTAAGCGTCAACTTGAAAAATTTAGGGGGCGAAGTTTTCAAAAGCTCTTAAATATCAGAAAAGCATAGTAGACCACAACGCCGGCAAAAACAATGCTGTCCGTCCGGTCAAGCACACCGCCATGCCCCGGCAGCAGTTTGCCTGATTCTTTCACCCCTACGTTCCGCTTGAGAATAGATTTTGCCAGGTCGCCGAACTGTCCCAGCACACTCACCAGGAACCCGAGGAGTATCACTTGCCAGTAGTTCAGGGGTAGCTGGAGGGGTGTTGGTATGGTAAAAAGCAGACTGACAGCAATGGCACCCAGAACCCCACCCACCGCCCCCTCCCAGGTCTTGCTGGGGCTGATGCGGGGAGCGAGAGGGTGTCTACCGAAAGCCTTGCCTGCAAAATACGCCGCGGTATCCGACCCGAAGGTGGTAAATAGGGCAAAGAAAACCCAGTTCCTGCCACCATCAATCCTAAGTGCTACCAGATAGCTCAGTAGCCATCCGAGATAGAGAATTCCCCCCATCGTCCACACCCACCCGGCAAAAGCGCCGTCTCTCTGGGGGCGGAGCACTAGCCAGACAAGGGAGATAACCACGCCTGAGGTGAACAGAACCGGAGCCATGAACTCATACTTGACGTGGGGACTGACAATGAAAAAGACTGTCCAGATAACTCCGAAGTAGGTTAGGAGGGGCACATTGAAAGTCGCAACGAGCCGGTAGAACTCAAGGATAGCGAGAATACCCCAGATAACCGCTAGGATGGTGAACCAGGGGAGGGGTCTATCAAACCACACCGCAATTATCAGGATGGGGATGCCAACCAGCGCGGTTAAGAGCCGTTTTTTAAGCATGGCCTGACTTTACAGGGCGCCGAAGCGTCTTTCTCTCTGGCTATAGGCAACCAAGGCTTTGTCAATATCCTCTTTGCTGAAATCGGGCCAGAGGACATCGGTGAAATAGTATTCGCTGTAGGCAGTCTGCCAGATTAAGAAGTTACTCAGCCTGAGTTCATCGCCGGTGCGAATCAGTAAATCAACGTCGGGCAGCCCCGCTGTATAGAGATAACTACTGAACAGTTTTTCATCTATCTTCTCCGGCGGGATACCTTCCGCCACAATGCGACGCACCGCATCCACAATCTCAACTTTGCCC
>CAZCEF010000181.1:0-2512 GCA_964497695.1 uncultured Dehalococcoidaceae bacterium
TCTTTACCCATGATTCTGTGGGTCTTGGCGAAGACGGACCGACTCACCAGCCCATTGAGCAATTGATGGGACTACGTATGATTCCTAACCTGGTGGTAATCCGACCGGCTGATGCCACCGAAACAGTGGAAGCCTGGAAAATCGCTCTCCAGCGCCGAGGCGGTCCGACCGCCCTCATGCTTAGTCGGCAGAACCTGCCAATATTAGACCGGGAAAAACTCGCTCCTGCCAACGGGGTGCAAAAGGGCGGCTATGTCCTGTGGGAAGAAATTATCCCGCCGGATGTCATTCTGATTGGCACTGGTTCTGAAGTGCACATCGCTCTGGAAGCCGGGAAGCTACTGTTTGAGAAAAGAATCGCGGCAAGAGTTGTCTCACTGCCATCCTGGGAGTTATTTGATGCTCAGCCTATCGGTTACCGCAACAGTGTTTTGCTTCCCAGTGTAAAACGTATCTCAATTGAAGCCGGTATACCCATCGGCTGGGAAAGGTATGTTGGTCATGATGGCATCACTATCGGTCTAACCCGATTTGGCGCATCGGCTCCATGGCAAGTGATTTACGAGAAATTGGGACTCACCCCCAAACGCATGGCGGATGAAGCCATTCGTTTACTGCAAGGAGGCAAAAAATGACAGTCCGTGTGGCAATTGGCGCTGACCATGGTGGCTTTGGCATGAAGTCGGAACTACTTCCATGGCTGAAGGCACAGGGCTATGAAATTCTTGACGTTGGCGCTTATAAGTATGAGCCAACTGACGATTACCCTGATTTCGCTGAAGCGGTAGCGCAGGTGGTGACTTCTGAAAAAGCCCAGCGCGGCATCATAATCTGCGGGAGTGGGGTGGGGGCTTGCATTGTGGCCAACAAGGTGCCCGGCGTAAGGGCTTGCCCCTGCCAAGATACTTATTCAGCGCATCAGGGCGTTGAGCACGATGATATGAATGTCCTTTGCTTGGGGGCGCGTATCATTGGTATTGAACTAGCCAAAGAACTTATCTCAACTTTCCTCAAGGCAGAATTCTCCCGCGAGGAGCGCTTTTCCCGCCGTCTGCAAAAGGTTCTGGCGATTGAGTCCAAGAACATGGTCAGGAAATAAACAACCCGAGGGCAAAGATGAACTTCCCCAAGGTCGCCGCTATTCTTGCTGACCTCCAGAAGCGCAACATTATCTCCCGTATCTGGCGGAAAGACCATACTGTCTGGAATGCCAGCCCGAAGGAAATTTCAAATCGTTTGGGCTGGCTGGATGCGACTAGCCAGATGCGGCGCGAAGTGCCCGCACTGAAGTCCTTTGCTGATGAAATAAGACAGGCTGGTTTTCAAAAGGTGGTTCTGCTGGGGATGGGAGGCGCTAGCCTGGGGGCAGAGGTATTGCGTCAGAGCTTCGGCAGTGCTCCCGACTATCCTGAGTTAATCGTCCTTGATTCCACCATGCCGGAGCGGGTGGGGGCAGTAACAAGAGAGATTGACCCAGCCCGAACCTTATTTATCGTCGCTTCAAAGTCTGGGGGTACCATTGAGACCCTTTCTCTCTATAAGTACTTTAGCCGTCTGGCACGCAGGCAAAATTTCGTCGCCATTACCGACCCTGGAACATCACTTGCCAGGTTGGCAGAAGAAGCCGGTTTCTGGAGGGTATTTCTAAATTCGCCTGACATCGGCGGAAGATATTCCGTTTTATCTTACTTTGGACTTGTCCCGGCGGCCCTAATAGGGCTTGACATAACAATACTCCTACAAAAAGCTGATACTATGAGAATAGCCTGCGCTGCAAAACTGCCTCAGAACCCTGCCACCCAGCTAGGGGCAACTATGGGTGCTCTCGCCCAGCAGGGTCGGGACAAGCTTACGCTGATTACGTCACCCGCTATCAGTAGCTTCGTGTTGTGGCTGGAACAGCTCATCGCCGAGAGCACCGGCAAAAACGGGAGGGGCATTGTTCCGGTGGTGGGTGAACCTCTGGTTGAACCGACTTATTATGGTGATGACCGACTCTTTGTTTACCTGCGACTGGAAGGTGATGATAACTCAGTAACCGATAAAGCCTTTGACCGTCTGAAGTCTTCTGGACATCTGATAATAAAGCAAGACATGAAAGACTGCTACGACCTGGGTGCCGAGTTCTTCCGCTGGGAGTTTGCCACGGCGGTGGCAGGGGCAGTGCTTGGCGTCAATCCCTTTGACCAGCCGAATGTGCAGTCGGCAAAAGACGCCACCGACCGTGTGCTACGGGAATATCGCACCTCCGGTCGGTTACCTCGAACAGAATCAACTCTCTCCTTAAAAGATTTATTGCAGGAGGCTGAGCCGGGTAAGTATGTCGCCATAATGGCTTATGTGCAGCAGACGCCGGAAATGGATGCCGCACTGGCTCAAATCCGCCAGATAATCATGAAACGATACCAAATTGCTACCACTTCAGGCTATGGTCCCCGGTTACTGCATTCAATCGGGCAATTGCACAAGGGTGGACCTGACGAAGGTCTATTCCTGCAAGTAACGGCTGACC
>CAZCEF010000182.1:0-2506 GCA_964497695.1 uncultured Dehalococcoidaceae bacterium
TCAACTCCGGGGGCGCCGTGCCCTTAACGAAGAAGATGGCGACAGCAAGCGGCGGGGTCATGTAAGACATCTGAATATTAACATTAATCATAATCGCTGCCCACACCGCATCAAAACCGAGCGATTTGAAGACTGGAGTGATTATTGGAACTAGAAGGAAGATAATACCCAGGTCAATGATGAAGAAACCCAGTATAAAGCAGAAGAACATTATGAGCAGGAAGGCTCCCCATTTCCCGAAGGGCATGCTCAGAATCATATCACGCACTACCTCACCACTACCGCTACGCATAAACACCGCAGTGAAAGCTACAGAACAGCCGGCGATGAGGAATATCAGACCGGACCCTCTGACGGTTTCTCGGGCGGCATTGACCAACACTTTCCAGTTCATCCGCCGGTAGCCCCAGGCTAGTAACATTGAAGTGAAGGCGCCGGTGGCAGCGGCTTCTGTCGGCGCGGCGATGCCAAAGAAAATAACACCGAGAACGCCCAGGACAATGATGGAAATTGGCACTGTAGAAGTTGCCAGCATCCAAGTTTTCTTAAGGAAAGGCACTCTTCTCTCCTCAGGAGGTACTGGGGGTCCAATCTGAGGCTCAAGGAAACAGCGAATGGCAACATAAGTGCAATAGAGTGCGGCAAGCAGAAAACCGGGGAAGAAAGCACCAAAATACAGCTTGCCAACCGATATTCTCGCCATCGGTCCGTAGACAATGAGCAAGGTGCTGGGTGGGATGAGGATTCCCAGACTGCCACCCGCGCAGCAACAGCCGGTAGCTAAGCTCTTATCATAGCCCCGTTTTATCATTGAGGCGACCGCGATTACCGTGACAATGGTGGTTGCGGCCGCCACCAGACCAACCGTAGTTGCCACAACGGTCGCCAGTATTATCGTGGATATTGCCAGACCGCCTCTCAAACCACCTAGCCATACGTATAGTGCCTGATACATTCTGTCGGCAATGCCCGATTGTTCTACAATATGCCCCATAAAAATAAATAAGGGCATTGCCAGGAGAATATAATCAGACAGGATACTGAACACCTGCATGTAAATAATCTGGACGACCATTGGTCCAAAGAGCAAAAAGCCGATAATAATCCCCGTGCCACCGGCGACAAGGGCCAGCGGATAGCCAGCAAACACTCCAAGAAGAAAGACACCCAGCAAGACTATCGCCGTAAGTTGCGGACTGAGTTCAATCATAGGGGCTTACTCCTTACCACTAAATACACGTCCCTGATAAGCCGTACCAGACCCCGAAAGGTAAAAAGAACTGTCCCCAGCAAGAACGCCGTCCTTATTGGTCCGGCCGGAGGGTACCAGTATGTCTCGGAACGTACTTCGTGAGTTACCCAGGCTTTCCACATCCAGGTAGAAGAAGTATAAAGCATGGTAATGATAAAGGGAACAAAGAAAAAGGTAGCCCCCACTATATCAACAATTGCCCTTGCCCGGTCGGAAAGGCGCGCGTAAGCGACATCAACTCGGACGTGCCTATTGTGCAGGTCGGCATAGGACCAGGCGAGGACATAAAGGGTGATGCCAATCATCACTGCGGTGTCATAACCCCAGATTGTGGGCGAATCAAAGGCATATCTCATGGTGACTTCAAAAGTCATGACCAAGACGAGAGCTACCGCCAGCCACTTGACTAATTCCCCGATTTTGTCCACCAGCCAGTCAAAAAAGTCTAAGGTTTTCTTCAAGGCTTTCGTCCCTTCGTTTGAATCTATCAGAGTGGAGTTATGATTAGCCCCCTGCCCGAGTTTTCTCAGACAGGGGGCAACGAGCTACAGTTTAGAGTCTGGGCCAAGCCGTGCGGTATTGCGCCTGGAAGGCTTGCTGTGCTTTCACGACCTCAGCATAAAGCGCGTCCTTGGCTGATTTCTCAGCATAGAGAGCATTAGCCTGCTTGATAAGCTCATCCTCAATATCCTTGGGGATTGGCTGAACCTTGACACCGTAGGCTTTCTGCTTCTCGAGCGCCTTGAGGTCGTCCTGAGTCAAGCGGGCATACCACCGGTAGCCATGGGCATAGTGCACTTCCTCGACAATCTTCTTGAGGTCATCAGGAAGCTCAGCCCACTTCTTGGTATTGACAAACACCCAGGTCGGGTCATTAGGCTGACGCACTGGTGAAAGGTACTGGAACTTGGCGACCTCATGGATAGCAAAGGTCCAGTCAACGGCCGGGGTGCTCAGCTGGGCGGCATCAATGACGCCTCTCTGTATTGACTGGTAGATTTCGGCACCGGGCAGGAAGATGACCGAGGCACCCATCTTGGTGAAACATTCACCGTCGTCCCCGGTGGTACGAATCTTCAAACCTTTGATATCCGCCACGGACTTAAGTTCCTTCTTGGATTGAAGGAACACTTCGGGTGTAGTAACGAGCGCATTGGTGAGTATTTTGATGTTCTTGCCGGCAATCATCTTGTTAACGAGCTCGTTACCGCCGCCGACCCACATCCAGAAGGCATATTCGAGACCAGATAGACC